>DAIPYV010000055.1:0-18602 GCA_036782555.1 Saprospiraceae bacterium | reverse complement strand
TTTGCATTTTAACTTCTCATAACGAAGTTCTAATACATAATGCGGGTTTAACTTTAGGGAGGTTTTAATTCATCATCATACATTAAGCTACAGTGCCTACTATCATTATTAATTAAATAAAACATAATTAATTCATTTCAGCAAATATCTAAATAGTAAACAGCTACTGTTTGTTAATTTAGACGCTCTCATTTCATCACACATCATTATTAAATCCTTACAGATAATATGTCCTATATTGAGCTTCTATCATGATACTTATGAAAGCCTCCTATTAACAAAATGCGTATAAACAATAAAGGCCACCCAAATTGGGTAGCCTTTATATAACTTTATAATATCATCTTAGTGATGATTATGCCAATATTAATTTTTTGGAGCGTTAGGGGCCTCTAATAAATTGAAGAATTGATCCAACTTAGGTAAGATGATAATCTCAGTTCTTCTATTTTGAGCACGTCCAGTGCTGTTAGCATTTGAAGTTTTTGGTGAATATTCACCTCTACCACCAGCCGTCATACGTGCTGGATCAACTTTATATTTTGTTTGTAAAGCTCTCACGACAGATGTAGCACGTCTTGCACTCAAGTCCCAGTTATCAGTAACACATTCACCTCCCATTGGTACATTGTCAGTATGACCTTCAACTAAAATATCAACATCCTTTTGGTCATTAAGTATTCCAGCTATTTTTTCTAAAACTTTCATAGCTCCAGAATTGATAGTAGATGATGCTGTTTTAAAAAGCATATTGTCAGACAAAGAAACGTAAACTACGCCTTTTTTAACTTCAATATTGACATCGCTGTCATTAAAATCTTTAAGTGTTTTCTTAAGATTAAGAGCTAAAGCCAAATTAACAGAATCTTTGTATTGCATAGATTTCGTTAATTCTTGGATGTAAGAACTTTGAGCATTAATAGCTTCCAAAGACTTTTTAATACTTTCAGCACCAGCTTTATTGATTACAGAAGCCGTGTTTAATTGGTCTAAAAGATTATTTTGGCTACCCTTCAATACCATCACTTGGTCTTCGAGTGATTTTACTTTCATATTTGCAGCTGCCAAATCATCATTTGCTTTTTTCAATTTAGAATTAGCCTCCTCAAGCAGACGAGTTAAATCTAAAACTTGCTTCTCAAGCTCACTGTTCCTCTCTTCGCATTTGCTTAGTAAGTTTTTATTAGAGGCCAAAGCATCTTCTAGCTCTTTGTACTTCTTTTTGCTAACACATGAAGGAAGTAAAGCCACCCCCAACATAAGTAATAACGATAATTTTAATAATCTCATTTTTTGATTGACATTTTAATGTTAAGAAATAAGGCACAAAGAAAAGAAAAATTTAGTAATCAATCAATTTTTTAAGAGTTTTATTTAAAAAAAGATAGTTGGAGTAAAAAATTCAGGTAAAAGTAAAAAAATTATTGCTCATCTAAAAACTCAATACGAAACATAAACATAGTTAACTTGCTCTATGGATATAGTGTCTACCATGATATTGGGAATCGTTTTAATAAAACCTAAGACAGCGTCCCTATCCACCAGGTTTTCACAAGACTGGCGCACATATCCGAAAAATCTGTCTCCCGAACCCATATCAGTCCCACTGACAAGAAAAAAGTCATTACAAGCGACTATCTCACGATTAAAATTATCCCAATAAACACTAGGCAATAATCTATTTCCAATATCATTTCTCGGCATTCTAAATGAATCGGTTACGATAATTTTATCATTTTTTACATTGAATGAGTCTAACTCTAACCTCGCATAAACTATTATTATCTCACTGTTTTCTAATCTATAACTGTAAATCATTTCATTTTCAAACTCACGTCTAATCATATAGTTAAGCGTATCTGCAACATCCTCTTGCGATTTGTCAAATCTACCTAATAAATCTGTCAATCTACCTAAGGTATCTACAGTACTGTCGTAAGTGAATACAGATCGATTGCGCATTTGAGGCGCGTGGTAGATATATAGCTGATTATTTGCATTGATAAATTGCTCCTCTTCCGCACAAGAAAAGAGGATTAATGCTGTGAGAACTAAAGTTACATATCTAAAGAAAAGCATAGTCTAATATTTTACACTTATTTATATACGCCAAACGCACATAATTTATTGTTATTCCTCTTCAGATATTTGATTATCTTCTGGAGTAGTATCTTCTTCCGCTGATAAATAGCCCCTTTCATTCAAAAAATTAAACCATTTGATGACCTTTTTCATATCACTATGATACACTTTATCCCTATCATAATCGGGGATGATGACCTCAAAATAAGCTTGGAGCTCTTTGTGGGATGCATTAGCAGCTGGCACTGGATAATTTTCTATGATTTCTAACATTTTAGCAAACACATCCTTAATGATAATCGTATCCTCCTCTGTATAAATAGAAACCGTTTCCATTGGTGTAAACTGGTGATTTCTTATAGAGCAAAATCTTGATTTCCCTGTATCTAAGTCTCCTACTATAAGACCATTATTTTTTGTTGCTACCAATTTATACAAACCCGCTAGACCGCTTACTGCTACTATATTTTTTATTTTCATTTGTCATTTTTTTAATTAAAAGGGGCAAATGTATTACATTTTTTTTATGTACACTAAAATAATAAACTTTATCTTACTGACATTTTTGACAAATGCCACTTATCACCATATCTTTTTGTTTGACCACAAAACCTTCAGGTAAACTTACCTGTGGGATACTGACACCCTCCACACAAAACGTATTTTCACACGCCTCACATCTAAAATGAACATGATGGTCATTATGGTGTACGTGATCGCATTGGGCTTCGCACAGAGCATATTTTTGGACTATAGTACCATCTATTGCCTTATGTATGATCCCCCTTTCTTCAAAACTTTTAAGTGTCCGATACAGAGTTATCCTATCAGAATCAATTAGTTGGCTTTCAACATCAGCTGAAGATAGTGCATTTCCCGCTTTCAAAAATATATTTATAACATCTTGACGCATCGTGGTGATGCGCAATTTATGTTTTTTTAAAATATCTGCCGCTGATACCATTTTATGAATATTTATCTGTCCATTGTTTAACAAAAAACTACATAATAGGTTGACCATCTTGCCAGTCTTCATCTGGACTTACAAAACTCAGCTGACCAGTACTATTTTCAGCCATCAAAATCATACCATGGGACTCGACCCCTCTCAGTTTTTTGGGTGCCAAATTAGCCAAAAGACTTACTTTTTTGCCAATAATATCCTCTGGTTGAAAATAATTAGCAATGCCCGATACCACAGTGCGCTGTTCGAAACCTAAATCTAACTGTAGTTTCAACAATTTGTCGGCTTTGGGTATCTTTTCAGCATGGATAATAGTGGCGGTCCTAATGTCTAGTTTTGAAAAATCATCATAAGTAATTTCTTCTTTTAATGGCTTATATTCAATATTTGTATCCATTGTTATTTCCTCTTTTTGAGTAGAATTTTGTAATTTGCCTATTAGGCTATCTATAGTGGCATCGTCTATCCTTGTGAACAAATGCTGTGTGTCACCAATTTTGTGTTTGGCCTTGATAACCGGATCCCCTTCTGCAAGTTTATTGAGCATTTTATCTAATTCACCTTTTTCTGCAAGGAGTTTTTCATTGAGTAATATCCTGATTTTATCAGAAGTAAATGGCATAAAAGGTCTACAAATAACACCTAAAACTGACACATACTGAAGGCATAGATTCATAACGACTTTGACTGTACCAGGGTCCTCTTTGATAGTTTTCCAAGGTTCATTAAACTGCAAAATTTGATTTCCTTTAGTGGATATTTCCATGACAATTTTTAAAGCCCCTCTAAAATCAAAAGATCTCAAACAATCACACATCTCATGAATATCATCAAAAAGACGCAACATCTCTGAGTCATGGTAGGAACTCTCCATTGGACCATCCGGACCTATAATCTCTAAATCCTCTTCGAATGGGGGCACCTTGCCATCATAATACTTATGAGTTAAGACCACTACCCTATTCACAAAATTAGCTAAATTATTGACCAATTCAGAATTGACCGCTTCTTGATATCCTTTCCAAGTAAATTCACTATCTTTAAGTTCAGGCATATTTTTTATCATCACATATCTCAACTCATCTTCTTTTCCTGGCATATCATCGAGGTATTCGTGCACCCATACTGCCCAATTGCGCGAGGTAGATATTTTTTGTCCCTCAAGATTTAGAAATTGATTGGCAGGTACATTGACCGGTAAGATATACTGACCGTGCGCCTTAAGGATGGCCGGGAAGATCAAACAGTGAAAAACAATATTGTCCTTGCCTATAAAATGTATCAAAGCCGATGCATCATCTTGCCAATATTTTTTCCAATTTTTTTTATTTTTTGCGGCCCATTCTTTAGTAGCTGAGATATAACCTATAGGTGCATCCATCCATACATATAGTTTTTTACCCTCATGTCCAGGGACAGAATGTGGTACATCTACGCCCCAATCTAAATCTCTTGTCATTGCACGAGGTTGTAAGCCACCATCTAGCCAAGATTTACATTGTCCTACTACGTGATTTTTCCAATCCTCAGGACTGTGTAGTACCTCACCATCCAATTGGCCCGTCTCTATCCATTCTCTAAGCCATGGTTCATACTTATCCAATGGTAAATACCAATGTACTGTTTTGCGCAAGACTGGCACCTGACCAGAAAGTTTAGATACTGGATTTATTAATTCCGTAGGACTAAGAGATGCGCCACACTTCTCGCATTGGTCTCCATAAGCTTCGGTGTGTCCACATTTAGGGCAGGTCCCCATGATATATCTATCTGCCAAAAACTGACCCGCTTCCTCGTCAAAATACTGCTCCGATTCCTTCTCTAAGAATTCTCCTTTGTCATAAAGATTCTTAAAAAATTCTTGGGAAGTCTCATGGTGAAGAGCGGACGATGTGCGGTGGTACATATCAAATGATATTCCCATGCGGCTGAATGTATCTTGAAAAAGCTGGTGATATTTATCTACAATTTCTTTGGGAGTGGTGCCTTCTTGCATCGCTTTTATGGTAATGGCGGCCCCATGCTCATCCGAACCACACATATAGGCGATATCTTTTCCCATTAATCTCTGAAAACGTACATATATATCCGCAGGTAAATAAGCTCCAGCCAAATGACCTATGTGTAATGGACCATTAGCATAGGGTAATGCTGATGTAACAAGATATCTTTTAAATTGTCTCATGATGTATGTTATGGATAAAACAGCGCAAAGATATATATTTCTTTTTATAAACCATGAATTTTCATGTATTGTATATCTATGTTCGTTTTTGTACCACTTAATTCCTAATTTTTATTGACATCTCACATATACATTCCTCCTTAGCAAAAGTATTATAGACGCTCAAAGCTTCAGGAAAAATACAGTTTATTTTTATAAAATGAACCAAGCTCAAGCATGATATGACTAAGTCGAAAAAGTGTTTCTAAAAATCTTCAAATAATATGATACTAGCAGATCCCCACATTTATATAATAAGTTTAAAAAATGTAGGTAATGACGGTTTATAAAAAAAACGTAAAACCCTGATTATGTATTAAAATATCACAACCTATTATCATTGACCAAAGCCAAAAGATCATCTTTGTAATTATTGCCGATGGGTATTTGCTTCACTTTATTACCATCCATGATTTCAACCATATTGCCTACTATGGCTTGTATTTTATCCACATTGACTATGTATGACCTGTGTATACGTCTGAACTGACTTATGGGCATTTTATCCTCAAGGCTCTTCATAGTTTGCAGTGTGATGAGACGGCCACTATTTTGCTTTATGATGACATAGTCCTTTAATCCCTCAATGTATAAGACATCGTTAAAATTGACTTTGACCAATTTTTTGTCGGCTTTTACGAATATAAAATCCTCGTGATGATCATTAACTGAGGGACTATTATCTGACTTTTTGATGGACATCTTATCCGAGACTTTGTTCACTGCCTTTAAAAATCTGTCAAATGAGATAGGCTTGAGCAAATAATCGATCGCATTGAGCTCAAAACCCTCTACGGCATAGTCCGGATACGCCGTAGTAAAGACCACAAAAGGTGGCTTAGCAAGTGACTTTAGAAAATCAATACCAGAAAGCTGTGGCATCTGAATGTCCAAAAACATCAAATCCACCTCATGCTTTTTAAGGACATCGTTGGCTTCTATAGCGTTTTCACATTTAGCTACTAATGTGAGTTCAGGTAGCTTATTGACATATGTCTCCAAAACTTCTATAGCCAATGGCTCATCATCTACAATTATGGCACGTATCATTTTTATAAATTTTATTTTGATTTAATAATAGGTTAAAGACAAATTAAGTTCAATCTGATAGCTTATAGGTGTTTCCATAATTTCCAGTTTGTGTAATTCAGGATAGAGTATATGTAATCTTCTTTTGACATTTATAAGTCCGATGCCTCCTGATTTTTTTTCAGAAATGCGAGGAACAGAAGGAGACTTACTATTTTCCACTTTGATACACAAATCATCTGATTGGACGTACAATTCTATATTGACATACCCCTCTGACACTTGGCTATTGATACCATGTTTGAAAGAATTTTCAATAAATGGCATCAACAAAAGTGGGGCTATTTTCTTATTTTCAGTATCACCTAAGACATCAAAATGAACATCCATTTTGGCTCCGTGTCGCAGTTTTTCTAAATCTAAATAATTTTGAATATATTGAATTTCTTTTGACAAAAATACTGTTTTTTCATTGCACTCATAGAGCATATATCTCATCATTTCTGAGAGTTTGAGTACTATTTCGGGTGCCAAATCCGATTTTTTAAGGGTCAATGCATATAAGCTATTTAAGGTATTGAACAAAAAGTGAGGGTTTATCTGGGATTTTAGAAAATTGAGTTCTGACTGCAGCGTTTGTTTTTCGAGTTCTTTTTTATCGCGTTGTTGTATGATCCATTCATTCATTATTCTATAGATGGATGAGCATACACCGACAAAAAACAAGGACAAAAACATAAAAAACATGTGACTCGCATCTTGGATAAGTGGCTCCTCTGAGTTCCAAGTGGCTAAATGTAATACTGCCATTTTGATGGGTGTGAGCAACAAAGAATACAGGCCTACCCAAGTAAAATGTATCCATAACTTTCGTTCTTTGAGATACTTTGGAAACAAATAAAAATAATCTATGTAGGTTATAGCCAAGTAAAAAATGATGGTAATGAGATTAGTGGTCAATGCATCAAAAAAACCTATAGCGGGCACATTGGCAAGCATCATAAGACACAATAAGCCCATCCAAAAGAAAATATGGTAAAAAACGTCTTGTGAAATACGTTTAGTCAAGTTTTTGCGTAAAATATGAGGTATTAATCCCACAACCGATATTAATTTAAAATCACAAATATACCATGATGTAATGATTAGTGCTTCATATCTTAGACAAAAATAACAAAAATGACGATAGATAAGAACTGATAGTGCTACAATAACAAAACAATATGTCATCTATTTTTTAAAACCTTTTTATTTACTTCAGGTTTTTAGGACATAATTACATAAATGATTCAGTTTACAAATAAGGGCATTTACTGCACAGCTGGCCAGTTTTATATTGACCCTTGGAAGCCTGTCAATAAAGCACTTATCACACACGGGCATTCTGATCATGCGACTTATGGTCATACTGCTTATTTAGGAACAAAAGATTCTGAACCTATCATAAAGCTCAGATTGGGCCAAAATATCAATTACCAAGGTGTCTATTATGGAGAAGCCTTAAATATCAATGGTGTCAAAGTATCCTTTCATCCAGCGGGACACGTCATAGGGTCAGCACAGATCAGATTGGAATACCGAGGTGAGGTTTGGGTCGTCAGTGGTGACTACAAGACAGAATACGATGGCATATCCACAGCCTTCGAACCCATTATTTGTCATCATTTTGTAACTGAGTGCACATTTGGTCTACCTTCATTTAGATGGAAGAAGCAAGAGGAAGTTTATGCAGAAATCAATCAATGGTGGGCCAATAATGCTGCACAAGGAAAAACCAGCATACTGAGTGCTTATTCTTTGGGCAAAGCTCAAAGAATAAGTAAAAACCTGAATCTTGAGATAGGTCCATTATATACGCATGGAGCTATAGAAAACACTCATGAAGCACTACGGTTGGCAGGCCACAAACTGCCTTATGGACTCAAAGTGTCACAAGATAACATTTCAGATGACTACTGCGGATCCATGATATTATGCCCACCATCAGCCATTGGAAGTGCTTGGACTAAGCGTTTTAAAGATAAAGAAGAAGCTATCCTCTCAGGATGGATGAGTATCCGAGGGATACGTAGACGACGCAATGCTGAGAAAGGCTTTGTCTTATCCGACCATGCTGACTGGAATGGGCTTCTAGACACCATTAGGCACACAAAAGCTGAAAACATTTACACTACACATGGTTATAAAGATATATTGGCACAGTATCTAACAGAAAACATGAAGCTTAATGCCAAGCCTGTATATACAGAATTTAGTGGCGAAGATATAGACGTGGAATGAGAGCATTTGTAAGGTTGATTCAGCAGTTAGATGCCACCACATCTTCAAACAGTAAGATAAAATATCTCAAAAGTTACTTTGAATCTGATTTGGATACAAAAGATAAACTTTGGACACTGGCACTCTTTATGGGTAAAAAACCACCTAGATCAGTAAACACATCTTTACTCCGCCAATGGTGTGCTGAAGTACGTAATATTCCGCTCTGGCTTTTTGAACAAAACTATCACATCGTAGGAGATTTGGCAGAAACTATTGCTCTTATGGTAGCCGGCACCACCACAACAACTCAAAAACCACTACACTCATGGGTAGAAGACATATTCGCACTTAAAAATCAGTCTGAAGCTGACAAAGAAAAATATGTTAAGCAAGCTTGGCAAACATGTGATGTAGATGAGGTCTGGATATTTAATAAAATAATCACAGGTGGTTTTAGAATAGGTGTTTCAAAAAATTTGGTCATCACAGCACTAAGTCAAGTGTATGGTATCGAAAAAGCTAAAATGGCTCATATCCTATCAGGACATTGGACACCACAAGAGACCCATTGGGAAAAATTATTAGATCTTAACAATACCAATACTGATATTTCAAAACCCTATCCTTATTATTTGGCATATCCCATAAAAACCAATGAATTAACACAAATATCTTCCACAGAATGGGCCGTTGAATATAAATGGGACGGGATAAGAGGTCAACTCATTTATCGTGACAATGAAAGTTTTTTATGGTCACGAGGTGAAGAGCTCATCACTGAAAAGTTTCCAGAACTATGGGTATCAGACATAAACACTTCTTTTGTGATAGATGGAGAAATTTTAGCATGGAAAAATGAAAAGCCTATGTCATTTAATGAATTACAACCCAGAATATCTAGAAAAACAGTTTCAAAAAAAATGCTATCAGATATACCTATTTATTTTAAAGCTTATGATTTATTGGAAATAAACAATGAAGATGTAAGGTCTCTACCCTTTCGGGATCGGCGTCTACTTTTAGAAAACATAGTACAAGAAGTAAAGCATCCTAGAATTCTTTTATCTCCTCTTTTAATCTTTAATAATACTGAAGAATTGACCACTTTGAGGAAAAATGCACCACAAATAGGTGCCGAAGGGTTAATGCTCAAAAAATGGAAAGGTATCTACCATACAGGAAGAAAAAGCGGCGACATGTACAAATGGAAGTGTGACCCGTACTTGATAGATGCTGTACTACTTTATGCCCAAAGAGGTCATGGCCGTCGTGCTAATTTGTACTCAGATTTTACTTTTGCAGTGTGGGACGGTGACAAATTGACGCCTTTTGCCAAAGCTTATTCTGGATTGACCGACCAAGAAATGAAAGAGATCACCCAATTCGTCAAAAAAAACACTATAGAAACATTTGGGCCAGTAGCTAGTGTCAAGCCCGAACTCGTATTCGAATTAGCGTTTGAGGGTATTGCTTTATCATCCAGGCACAAGTCAGGTATTGCGGTAAGATTTCCACGCATCAATAGGTGGCGTCATGACAAAATGCCAAAGGAAGCCAATAGTCTTGAAGATATTAAAAAATGGTTATGATAAACTATAAAATGGGCACCAACTCCAGCCATCCAATTATTTATTAAAAACTTTATGAGTTTATCTCAACAAATAAAATGTCGATAATATAGGAAAATGATCAGAAATAAATCTTCCGTTTTCTTTTATAGCTTTAAGATGTTTTGATGTGACTTGGTCAAGGCCCTGACTAAAAATATAGTCAATTCTAGGTTCGTTTTTCACCGTCCCAAAACCATTAAATGTACCTGGTACTCCTCTTTTAATTTGAGGTGTGGCCTTCCATGTATCAATAAATTTTTCAGACAACTTTTGAATAGGACTTGAATGAGGTTCAAGATTAAAATCCCCCATTAAGATCACAGGATAATCATCAACATTGATAGAATCGATGAAATTTTCTATAAGTGAAACTGAATGCTGTCTAGCTAGCACTCCCACATGATCGAAATGTGTATTAAACACCCAAACTTTCCGATTACTCACTTGGTGCTCAAGTAATGCGTAGGTACAGATTCTAGGTAAGGCAGCGTCCCATCCAACAGACACTTTATAAGGTGTCTCAGATAGCCAAAAAGTGGAAGAATTATCAATATTCCAAATAGTAGAGTCAATAAATATAGGACAAAATTCACATTGAACATCTCCATCGTCTCTCCCTACGCCAATATATCTAAAAGAGGTCAGCTCTTGATCAATATACAGCAACTGATTTGATAAAACCTCTTGTAAACCCATCACTGACAGTTGCTCTTTTTTGAATAATTCTATCATGGCTTCCTTCCTATAAAGCCAATTATTTAAACTATCATGAGGTGTGTCCAATCTTATATTATAAGACATCACTTTTATAAGTTGAGAATACGTGACGTCCATTTCAACTAGAGAAAATAACAATGTGAGTATTGGTAATAAACAGTGGAACCTTAAAAATAACATTTTACCCATACTTGAATATTAACATAATAATATACCAAATTAAGATTAATCCACATCATTAAAAGCCCTAATTTTTGGTATTGCCAATAACGGGACAAATTCATTATAGGCCAATTGAGCCGTCTGACTTTTTTTAGAGAATAACTTTTCTAAAAATGACCTTTTTTCTGTAAACATGATCAATAATGCGTTTTCTTGTTTATCAACGTATTTATTAAGGGAATGAGCTAATGTTTCATTTATTAGTATTTCTATGATGGATAGTTGTGCTTCTTCTTTTGTGGAAGATTGAAATTCCTCTTTAATTTTTGATGTATCAGAGTTAGGCTCTAAAAAATGAACCACCTCTATAGGCCAATTAAACTCGGCAAAAAGAGACAAAAGATATTTATATTCCTTGGAGAAATTTTCAAAATCAGATGCATAAATGATCTTTTCTATTTCGTAGTTTTTGATATTATAAGGTACAGTTATGACAGGTACTTCCGATTTTTGAGTAATAGCTACAGCGTTACTACCCATAAAAACATTGGTCAAATTAGATTTACCTTTGGTTCCCATCACAATTAAATCGCCTTTGTGCTTTTGGGTAGCATAAAGAATGCCCTCAACAGAATCACCCTCAATGACAGATATTTGTGTTTCCTTATAACAATTTTTTTGAGCCAATTCTGATAATTGAGCTTCTATTGCTCTTTGAATATTTTCTGATTTTTTCATATTGATACCTTGCAGGATACTATACGTTCCGCCCATAGGCATAAATACATTAACTAAATGTAAAACACCGTTTGATTTTGAAGCCATTTGATTGGCCACTTTTAAAGCGGTGATGGAGTTTTCAGAAAAATCGATGGGTACTATGATATTCATATTGATAAAATCTTATGTAACATAAACAATAAATCATTAAAAAAGATGCTTTTGAGTATTAAAAACCTATTATGACTTTAGCAATATTGAAATAAATAATGATACCCAAGATATCATTACTCGTGGTGATAAAAGGTCCAGTCGCCAAAGCTGGATCAATATTGAATTTATTGAGTGTCACTGGTACAAGTGTCCCAATCAAAGCTGCAAACATCATTACAGCCATCAATGAAATAGCTAACGTGATGGCTATGAGTGATGTATCCCCAAAAATAAATCGTGTACCCAAAAACAAAATTGATGAAAGAGCTATACCATTGAGAAAACTCAAGGAAAGCTCCTTAAGTAACCGTCCCCAAGTATTATCAGAAAGAGTACCATTGGCAATACCTTGCACTATGATAGCTGATGATTGCACCCCTACATTACCAGCCATAGCGACGATAAGTGGTACAAAAAAAAGCAGCTTCACATGTTGCTCCATAGCATGTTCATAAGTCCGTGAAATACTTACTGCAACAAAACCACCAATTAAAGCTGTCACTAACCAAGGTAAACGCGCTTTAGTCAGCTCTAATAAACTATCATCTGCCTCAATATCACCTGTGATTCCCGCTGCCAATTGGTAGTCTTTATCGGCCTCCTCACGTATCACATCTACGATATCATCTATAGTGATACGTCCTACCAATCGCCCCAATTCGTCTACAACAGGCACAGCTTCCAAATCATATTTTTGCATCATACGTGCCACCTCAACATCCTCCATATCCACGTGTGCATATTGCATATCTCCCAGATAAAGATCCTTGATAGGTGTTCGCAGACTTGTAGTCAATAAATCGCTCAAAGCTAAGCGACCCAATAATTTATTTTGATCATCCACCACATATATAGCATGCACTTTATCTACATTCTGAGCTTGACGACGCAACTCTCTGACACAAGCAAAAACTGTCAAATTTTGATTGACCTTTATCAATTCTTTGGCCATCAAACCACCTGCCGTGTCTTCATCATATCTCAATAGCTCTACCACGTCTTTAGCAAACTCCGAGTCCTCTATTTCGTTGATGACTTCCTGTTTTTTGGCAAAAGGAAGTTCAGATATGATATCTGCGGCATCATCAGAACTCAATTCATCTAATTCTTCGGCTATTTCTTTGGGAGTAAGGTGGTGTAGTATTTTTTCTCTTAAGTCTTCGTCTAACTCCAATAGTACTTCAGATGATTGATCTGGGTCCAAAGCATCAAATAGATAAATCGCCTCCTGTGTGGAGAGCTCCTCCATTATCTCGGCTATATCAGCAAAGTGCGTTTCCTCCATCAAAAGCCTGATACTGACCTCATCCTGAGAATGGATAAGCACCTTCAATTCAGCAAGAAAATCTCTATGGGAAATTTTGTCTGTTTGATACATAAATATTCATTTGTGCTGCAAAGATAAGAATTTAAAATTTGTAAAACAAACAGGTGAATAAGACTTTGTGAACTACCAAATATAAAAATAGGATACAGCTCTGTAATAGCTTTTTAACAAAATGCTGAAAAAATCAATTTTACCTTGGTACTTCTATTGATTCTATAATCTGTTGTATGACGAACTCACCAGTGATACCTTCCATCTCTCTCTCAGGCGACACCACCACTCTGTGATTTAATACTGCATCTGCCATATCGCGTATATCATCTGGTATCACGAAATCTCTACCTTTTATGAGTGCCCATGCTTTTGAAGTATTCAATAAAGCTATAGAAGCCCTTGGGGAACCTCCCATATAAAGTAAAGGATGTTGACGTGTTTTTGTAACGATTTGTGCTATATAATGAATGATAGAATGCTCCACAGTCACATCCTTAACGAGCCTTTGTAGATCGATAATATCCGCTGCATTCACTACAGGTATAATATTTAACGTTTTATCTAGATTTTTCTGTTCGTTCTCACGCATCAATATCTCTACCTCTTCATTGTTACTAGGATAATCTACATTAATTTTCATCAAAAACCTATCCAACTGTGCCTCAGGAAGTCTATAAGTTCCTTCGTGTTCAATAGGATTTTGAGTGGCCAATACCATAAACGGCTGAGCCAAAGGATAAGTGGTTCCATCCACAGTGACCTGTCTCTCCTCCATAGATTCAAAAAGAGCAGCCTGTGTTTTAGCTGGCGCTCGATTAATTTCATCTATAAGAGCTATTTGGGTGAATATTGGACCTTTTTTGTATTCAAATTCTTTAATATTAGGATCAAACACCATAGTACCAATAATATCAGAAGGCATTAAATCAGGTGTGAACTGTATCCTATTAAAGTCGCTGTCTATTGATTTGGCTAATAGTCTTGCTGATAATGTTTTAGCCACTCCAGGTACACCCTCAATCAGTACGTGTCCATTGGCCATAAGACACACCAATAGTTTATCTATGACCTTATCTTGTCCTACTATGACAGATTGGATATTTTTTTTTATCTCTCTTATCTTTAAAACCAGTGGATGAACCCCGATACCTTGCTTTAGGTCTAAGCTTTCGTGGTTCAGCTGACTGTTTGTAGTGTCACCTATCAAATTATCATCATTAATACCATTTCTCTTTTCTTCAAATTTGTTTTGATCTTCCATTTTTAAAATTAATTTTATGAATAAAAATTCTCAATGGCCTGATTAAGCCTTCTTAAATCATCCGTAGAACAAATATAGTCTGAATCGCGGTGTTTTTGTAATAAAAACACCATATTCTTTACAATTTCTATTTTTTTTCCACTTAATTGGCTGAGTTTAGTTATGAAAATATCATCTAATTTGTCAGTAGATATAAAATATTGTGAACGTACACGCTCTAATAGATAAATTATCTTTCTGTCCATAAGATGTCTTATACTTGACTGGCGCATATAGAGATCACCTATAGATGCTACGAATTGTAAAGTAGTATTCTCATTAGGAGGTATAACTGGAATAATGCGTTGTGGTCTTCTCATATGAGTTATTATAAACAATAACAAGCCTACAATTATAACAAACCAAGCCCATTTGAGCGCATCTTGGCTCATAATGTACCTCAATATGCCACCCTTTATCACCTTCTTATCTTTAGGCACCTGTCCCCAAACTATACGGTTGGATGGGGAGATATGACTTAATATATCTTCTACATATTTATAATTCTCACTGTTTAAAAGGTGGTAATTAGTAAACAAAATAGGTTCTGTATGTATAAAAAAAGAACCTGCCCCATAACTGATCCTAATAAAATTGGTATTCATAGTGTCTTGTTCCACACACCCTAAAACAGTAGTTGCCAAGGTATCATATTGGTAAATAAATGAACCCGAAACACCTACATTTTCTAACCATTTCTTTTCCTCTACATTATTTAGTGAGAAAGACAACGAATCCTCGTAATAAACAGCATGGTTCTGTCTAGTCAATATGTTGAAACCTAATGTATCTGATAAGTAAAGGGGTAATCTCGTGGCACTTATGAAGGCATTTTGTCCATGAGATACAGAATGAAGTACTTTATTGACCATTATCGTATCCCAATCATTAATACTATTAATATACATAATGGTAGTAGGTGTACTCATTTCATTATCTTGGCTTATGCCAGAGTGGTGAGATAGATCGAAAGCTGTAAACTCATCAAAAACTAAATCATCAATGACTGCACCATCAAAAAGCTTATCTAATTCATTTTTAAACACTAATAGTCCAAAAGGTATTTTTTCTTTGGTCGAATATGAATATCTCCAATCTACAGGTTTAGGCTTTAGGGTACCATAGAGTACTATCCCCATAAAAGCTAAAAAAACCAAAAGCAAAGACTGTACATTTAATCCTTTCATCATTCTGAGGATTTCATATGGGTTATATCAGACGTCAACTTTAAAAATAATATTTCTGCTTGTGCGAAACGTTGACTATCTAATAAAAATTCACCGTACCACACATATTCATAAATACTTGAGATTTGTCCAAATTTTTCAGCTAAAGCCCTTGATTTAATTTCATATTTATAGTCTGTATTCGTTTTATCAGGGTCCCACTTTATAATATTCCTAGCAACCATTCGTTTCAAAATCATTATAAAATGGTAGCGCAATGCCATGCGATAATCTCCCACATTTTTATAATCAGAAATCAATTTGTCTATATTTTCCTCTGAAACGTTTAATTCATCTTTGCCTTCCATGATTTTTATAGGAGATTCGACAGTTGTATTTTTTGTATTTATATTAATCCTTTTGGCCATTTCCTTTATGACTACTACTACAGCCACAACTAATGAGATATATAAAGCATATTCTACAATATGGCCTAATACTTTAGCCCAAAAACTCAAATTCCCTTCATTTCTTAGTTTAGGTTTTTTAGGTAGAGTATATAAATATTCCTTAGATTGGTAACGGGATTGAAAATTTTCTTCAAACCGGACTGAGTCCGAAACAGAAATAGAACGTACTTTTTCTTGCCCCAAACAGTCTAAAAAAAAGAAGGGTAAAAATATTAGACCAAAAATTAATTTCAAAATCAAATTCATGGCATATTTTTTTCTGTAAATGGATAAATTAAATAATACCACGAAATAAATCCTAAAGTTATTAAAATAACGGCAACGCTAAATATATTGGGCCAGACCCCCGCCAACCTGGTAACAAAACCCTCCAAAAACCCGGCCCCTATAGTAAAAGGCACTGTACTTAACCATATTTTTAGTCCTATTTTCATACCTCTCTTAAAAGATTCGATCCTAGAATATGTCCCAGGAAATAAGATGCTTGCACCTAAAATATAGCCCGCCATCGATTCAATGACGATGGCAAAAATCTCCATAGAACCATGAATCCAAATCCCTCGCACGCTCTCCCAAAACACTCCTTGTTGAGCAAAAAACGTCTGAAAGGAACCTAACATGACGCCATTTTGCAGCATGACGAAGGCTGTACCTATACCTCCCGTTACACCATAGATAAAACAACGCATTCCTACATAAATATTGTTGAACGTAATACCTATGAAGCTACCCATCTCTGAGCCAGATTTGTATACTGCGACTGGATCACCTTTAGCTATGTTATCAAGCGTCATATTGACATATTGATCACCCAAAATTAATCGGACAAAGCTGTCATCATAAATGGCAGATAAAACCCCTAAACCGACTGTAACAAAAAAAATAATAAAAGCCAAATAAAGGAATTTTATATGCTCCCTTATTAATTTTGGAACCTCATCTTTAAAAAAAGTAGCTAAAAAATTGTGTGATTTTATAGGAACATCGTGGATGGTATGGTAAGCTTGTACTGCTAACTCATTAAGATACAAAGTGGTTTTACTTTTGGGATAGTAAGTACGTGAAAAAGACAAATCGTTGATCAATTGTATGTATAAATCCGCTAATTCTTCAGGATTAATATTAACTTTGCCCTTGATAGCGTCATCAAAAGCTATCCATTTATGTTTATTGCGTTTTATAAATGCTACTTCTCTCATAAGGTACAAAAGTAATAATAATGTCAGATATAAATATCAATACCACACAAAATGTAAATATAAACTTTAAAATTTCGCCAATTGGGACGAGATTGTCCGCTTACATAATAGATATTATGATTAAATATGCTTATGCATTTTTGATAATAAGCTATATCGTTGATCCAATTATAAATGCTATGGGAAATATTGACTACTGGACCGAGATGGCTATATCTATAGTCTTTATGATTCCATTCATAATATATACGCTCACATTAGAAACACTTTTGAATGGTCAGACCGTAGGTAAAAAAGTTATGAATATAAAAGTGATTAAAATTGATGGCTTCCAAATGTCTTTTATGGATCATTTGACAAGATGGATTTTTAGACTCGTGGACATGGGTATCTCTTTAGGTGCTATAGGTTTTATTTCTATCTTAAGTACTAAAAAACATCAAAGATTAGGTGATATGGCTTCAGGCACAGCTGTAATCACTTTGACTAAATATATGACGATTCATCATACCATACTAGAAGAAATATCTGATACATACGAACCCTCTTATCCTGACGTCATAAAATTCAATGACAATGATATGCGAATTATTAAAGAAACATATCTGAATGCCAGAAATAATAATGATGACGCAACTATAAAAAAGTTAGTCTTTAAAATTGAAGATGTCAGCGGTATAGTGTGCGAAGAAAATTATGACTTTTTTATTTCCAAAATTATTAGGGACTACAATTATTATACTGGAAAATAAAGCATAAGTATAAAGAGATAATTTTTTAAATTATTTTGTTTAATATTTTTAGGCATTTAGTTAAACAAAAAAATAACTTTACCGTTTTGTTGAAAATAAAATAAAATGTCCAAAACAAAAAATCTTAAAACATTCGATAATCACTATCATATGCAGGAGCATGAAGTAGAGCTGAATGAAAAATTTATGTTAGATGGTGATGATCACATCATGACAAGTATCGAAACACCTATGAGGGCAGATGCTTTTGAGATGAGTAATATAGAAAAAATCTCTAAAATAGAGTTTCACTTCAGAGAAATCATGCACACTTTAGGCTTAGATCTAAATGATGATAGCTTACAGGGAACTCCTCACAGAGTTGCCAAAATGTATATTGAAGAAGTCTTTAGTGGTCTAGACCCTAAAAAC
>DAIPYV010000054.1:0-18745 GCA_036782555.1 Saprospiraceae bacterium | reverse complement strand
GTAAAATTGAGGCCTAACATACAGCTGTACATATTGCGTTCTGAAAAGCTGGTATTGCCTCCAATACCTCTCACTAACTCCCCATTGCTATCATTATAAGCATTTTCTCTAGAAAACAATGTATTTTGACCTAACACCATAGTTGCAATGTTATTTCCATCAAAACTGTTTCCTCTAAGCCTATTTTCGTGACCATAAGACATAATACCTCTGTCGTTGTAATTAAAGAAATTACCAGAAGTCCCGGTATATGTGCCAATTGATGATAGTGCAGACACGCCTAATAAATCTCTGAATACAATGCCATTAGAGTTAGCGAAAAAGGTATTATTATTTTTGACATCTAAGGGCGAGCCAAAAGAAAGAATGCCGTGTTGCGCATGAAAGTTAAAATCACAACCTATAAAAGTGGAAATATTGTCCACATTGTATAAATAGGCACCTTCATTATTTCCTAAAAATGTGGTATTTTCAGCATTTAGCATAGTACTGCTATAAGCCTTGATACCAGTAAGGTTATTTTCAAATACAGCCCTAATACAATCTATCTGTGCTGAGGATTGACTCAAAACACCGTTTTTAGCCCAGGATACGCCTCCTCGTAGAGAAACAGTTCCCGCACCTGGTACATTCACGCCTTCCCATCTATTGAAACAACGAGACAATTCAGATCCAGGTCCTGTAATCAATTGAGCGCCATCCATAAGAAGCAATTGCTTATCATCATTAAAATAAGCCCCTGCATGGATAGTCAATGTAACACCAGGCGCTACATGTAAGTCTTCAGGTAGATAAATGTCGGTATTATATTCGGTATCTTCTGTGATGATATACGGGCCGTTTTGGATGTGGTCCACATAGCTTATCGAATAATCCTCTAAACTACCAAAAATACCATTTTTCACTTTCTCATTTCTACCATTAGAGGTGATATAACTTGCTACGAATTTATAAGTACCCGATGGCAAATCATCTAAACTAAAAAACGTTCTTTCACCCGATCCGGCTATTGTCTTAACTAATTGGTTATTGGAATCATACACTAAAATATTAAATAAATAATTATTAAAAACCACATTAGGACAATCAGTATATAACCTATATTCATAAAGCCTCTCATTTGTGCATGAAATTAACTTGTCAGGAGCAATTAATTCTGTAGTGGAGGTGAAAACTATATTCTTTTTATCACAATCGATGATTAAATTATCTATTAAAACAGCCGACCAAACATCAACTTGCGGACTATTATTCGTATGATTATCATCATCGGGAGGTGAACCGAACCCAAAACATGGCAAATCTTTACCATCATTAAATAATGCGAATTGATAAAAACCTCCCTCTTCATATACAGGCTGAAATATCTCAAAGTCACCAGATGCTGGATAGGTATTACCTACTTGAAATAAAGGCCCTGCTATCCTAAATTGGTTTAAAAGCTGTGAAGAATTATTTTTAACGAATAAATTGTTGCTAAAATTCTCATTAAGGAATTGACCTGAGCTATTTTCAGAAACCTCATTTAAATAAACACCGATAGTGGGCGACTCTGGTGATTGCCAAGCATCACATCGAAACATTTGCCAAATATTTTCCATATCAAAAGAGTATTCAAAAAAGTAATTATAAGGTATCTCACCATTTTCCATATTCAAGAAAACACCTCTACTTTTACCACCTATAAATGGATTTTGTGTAGACGGCTGCCCAGCGAGTCTTAGTCCACCATATTCTTGAATTAATAATTTTGGATTATTCCCTCCAAAGGGAACACTCCAAAAGACCCCACCACCATACTCGAACATACATGTTGGCGTAATCATATTAAATCCACCTAGACTTTTTAGCTTTGAATTACTATTACCCGTCAGGACACATTCATCAGCAACCAAATCTTGTAAAGGATCACACCCTACACCGCCACAATCATCATCAAAATTCACATTATATATAGGTGGCAGTGTTTGTCCATAAAGAAAAGAAGACAAAAACAACAAAACTATATACCCCCCTCGTTTAAAATACGAAATAAAATTCTGTTTTTCATAATAATACAGTTTAAAATAAAATAAAATTTTTCCACAAAATTAGGTATAAATCTTCCAGTCTCCACTTGATGGCCACTCAGTAGATGTTATGTCCTTATAGAGTCGTAAACTATAGTAGATTTTATTTTTTTTTCTGGTATTACAAATCTATAAATCACACTGTCTGCAAGACCGATACCCATTCGGTTTTCGTGAATATCACCACAAACATAAAACAATACTATGAAAACAACAAATTTTAAATCAAACTTTAACATATTGATTTTAAACTTATATATCAAAAAAATGATACGGTGAATAGTGATTTTAAAATATTATTTTTTGAAATAAATATTCACCTACAATAATTTTGGAGCTTTCTTTGATATTATCCTCCATTCAAAACAATATTTGTTTGTTGAAACAAATGAAAATTACATTATAATTCCTGAAAAATAAAAAAAAGTCCTAACGCCAATAAGGTTAGAACTTTTCTATATCAATACGCTATAAAAGAATCATTGACTATGATGCTTGCGACCGCTCTCTATGAGAATTTTTATTCCAAGATTTCTTTGGAAAACTCTTTTTAAATGGTGGCCTTTGTCCCTGTGGTTTAGCTACATTAGAGACTGCTACAGGTTGAAAACTACCCGTAGTATCTTCAAATGCGTGATTTTCTACTACAGGTATCTGCTGCTTGATAAGTTTCTGGATATCCTTAAGATAGGCTCTTTCCTCACCATTACAAAAAGATATAGCATGACCTGAAAAGCCTGCTCTTCCAGACCTACCTATACGGTGAATGTACGTCTCAGATACATTGGGCAGTTCGTAATTCACTACAAACTGCAACTGGTCTATATCTATGCCCCGAGCGGCAATGTCTGTAGCGACCAAAACACGTATTTTACCGCTTTTAAAATTGGCCAAAGCATTTTGACGCGCTGTCTGAGATTTATTACCATGAATGGCCTCTGCTGTGATATTGTTTTGGTTGAGTACTTTTACCAACTTATTGGCTCCGTGCTTTGTGCGCGTAAATACCAATACCTCATTAGGAATCTTAGTATTCAATAAATTAACCAAAAGGTTGTTTTTATCCGTTTGGCTGACGAAATACACTTCTTGAGATATCGTCTCCGCTGTAGAAGATACTGGAGTGACCTCGACTCTTTCAGGATTTTTTAGCATAGAGTGGGCCAAATCTAAAATAGAATCCGGCATAGTGGCTGAAAACAACAAAGTTTGTCTTTGAGACGGTATCATCTTGACTACGCGCTTCACATCGTGAATAAATCCCATGTCCAACATCCTATCCGCTTCATCTAATACAAAATGAGATAGGTCAGACAACTGAACAAATCCCTGATTAACTAAATCTAACAATCTCCCTGGTGTGGCCACTAAGATATCTACACCATTTTTTAATGCTTGTACTTGTGGATTTTGGCCAACGCCACCGAAAACTACAGTATATCTTACCGTTGTATATTTAGCATACGATCGAATGCTTTCACCTATTTGGATAGCCAATTCACGCGTTGGTGTCAATATCAAAGCTTTGATGCGTCGCTTTCCTCTTTGCTCATTTTGAGCCAAATCATGGATGATAGGCAACGAAAATGCTGCAGTCTTTCCAGTACCTGTCTGGGCACATGCCAATAAATCCCTTCCCTTTAGTAAAAAAGGAATGGCTTGCGCCTGAATAGGCGTCGGAACAGAATAACCCTCATCTTGGAGAGCCTTCTTAATAGGCTCAATAAGGCCTAAACTTTCAAAATTCATATATTTAAGTTTGTGCTCATATCATGTAATTTTTTTGTAATGTATAATATCATAATATCTGTTACATACAAAATATAAAATACCAATCCTTCAACGTTGACGATGTAAATCCACTGCTATTGCCAATAAAAATAAATTAAAAGAAGCTACAGAAAGTGTAAATAGTGGTGATTGATTTTTATCAATCCATAAGGTGAGCGGTTTTTATAAAGTTCAAAGGTACTATTTTTTTTTATTACCGTGAACTTTTTGATGTTTTATTTTTTATTGTTCAAATAATTAATAAATAAAAAGTCTATGTCTTGTGTCTTTAAACTTTTACCTATCTTCATTCTAATTTTGTTTTTTACAGAGCTCAAGGCCCAATCAACCATATCCGATCGGATCACACACAATGGAAGAGATAGAGATTTCAGGCTTTATATCCCATCTACTTACGAAAACTCAGAAAAACCCTTAGCTTTAATATTCAATATGCATGGATTTACATCTACTGCTGCACAACAAGAGCTATCTTCTGAAATGAATAAAGTGGCCGAAAAAGACAATTTCTTAGTGTGCTATCCTAATGGCATCAATAGATCATGGAATGTAGGCTGGTCGTTTGGCAGTACAGCTGACGATGTAGATTTTATTTCAGAACTTATAGATTATATAGGAGAGAAATACGATTTAGATAAATCTAGAGTCTATGCCTGCGGTATGTCCAATGGTGGCTTTATGGCTTTCAGATTGGCATGTGAGTTGAGTGATAAAATAGCGGCTGTAGCTTCAGTCACGGGTAGTATGATACCAGAAGCGATATCAGCATGTCAACCCAATAAAGCCGTGCCTGTCCTACAGATTCATGGTACACAAGACTTTGTAGTCAATTACAACGGATCTAATATAGCTGCCCCAATTGACGATGTCTTAAACCTGTGGATTCGAAACAATAAATGTCCCGAAGAACCTATTATCACAGAACTTCCAGATATTAATACTACAGATAATACCACTACAGAAATCATCAAATACGGTCCATGTGACAATCAAACAGAAGTCATACACTATAAAATACAAAACGGAGGTCATACATGGCCGCGCTTGAATGCTACTGCTGCTGGGACAAGCAGAGATTTTGATGCCTCTCAAGTCATCTGGGACTTCTTTAGTAAATTTTCACTTGGCTTTGAATCTACTACTATAGTGTCCTCACAGAAATCAAATAGAATATTTCCTAATCCATTTTCTGACTTTATATATTTTGAATCTGAGTCAGATATAGAAATAATTATCATCGACGCCATGGGACAAGCCCTTCACCGCCAAAAATACCCGGAAGGAACCCATTCAATAGCTACAACACACTTAAAAAAAGGCTTTTATATGGTAATGACAATGCAAAATGGTATTTCAAAGTATTTCAAACTCATCAAACCTCTGTAAATGGAACAATATGCTTTAGTACTCAATTATGCTATTATCTTTTTTATTGTACTCATTGCTATAGAACACATATTTGAGTATTTTAAAAAAGTCAAAGTCACTAGATACTTTGATACTATTTCAAGTCTGAGTTCAGGGGTGACCAACGTTGTCAAAGATGTGTTAGGGCTGAGTATAGTTATCATCAGTTATACATGGTTTTATGATAAATTAGCGCTTTTCCATATTGAGGCTGTGTGGTTGCTCTACGTCTTGGCTTTTATAGGTAAAGATTTTGCTGGATACTGGGTACATAGGTGGTCACATGAGATAAATGTATTTTGGAATAGACACATCATCCATCATAGTAGTGAAGAGTTCAATTTATCCTGTGCACTCCGACAGTCCGTTTCAGAAATTTTTGCCATATTTACTTTTACTTATATACCTATGGCCATATTAGGAGTACCACCTCAAGTTTTGGCAGTTGTGGCTCCTCTACATCTCTTCGCACAGTTTTGGTACCATACTCGATTGATAGACAGAATGGGAATATTAGAGTACATCTTGGTGACACCCTCGCACCATAGAGTACATCACTCCATAAATCCCATCTACATGGACAAAAACTATGCTCAAATATTCATCTTTTGGGATAAAATATTTGGTACATTCCAAGAAGAGCTAAAGGAAGAACCACCTGTCTATGGAGTCACCAAGGCGGTCAGGACGTGGAATGTATGGGCCATAAATTATCAGCATCTTTGGCAACTTATTAAAGATGCATGGCGCACCGAATCTCTTTGGGATAAAGTCCGTATATGGTTTATGCCTACAGGATGGAGACCACAAGATGTATCTCAAAAGTATCCTATAAACTATACAAAAGACATACACCACAGACCCAAGTATGATACGGAGGCATCAATGGTTTTCAAAGTTTGGTCTGGACTACAATTATTGATCACACTAGGATTGATGCTTTATCTTTTCAATAATATAGCCTCTATACCTCTAGAATGGATTATTTTTTATGGCGTATTTATCTTTGTTTCAGTTTTTGCTTATACTTCAGCCATGGATGGCAGCATATGGAGCGTAATAGGCGAAACGGTCAAATCATGTATGGGCATTTATGCTATCTTGATGAATTCGGGTTGGTTTGGTATAGATGAAAAATGGGCTTTAGGCACCTATGCTGTAGGTAGCTATATAGTTTTTTCTTTGTTGGCAGCGTTGTATTTTTATAGTTTTGATAATCCCAAGGAAGTAGATTATATTGATTATGAAGACAATACCGGTGTAGCTGCTATTGCTTAATCCCTTAATAAGGTTATCTTAAAAAAAATATTATCTTTGCTGATTAAAATTAAAAATAAGCACCAATGGGTAAAAAATATCAATTATTTGACGAGCCAACTGCGCTCACTAGTGTAGCAGCATTTCATGATACATTTAATATGCCAGTGTTAGCACATCCTACTATTCCTGACGAAAAAAGGTGTGCACTACGAGTATCTTTAATTCAAGAGGAATTGAACGAGTTGAAAGAAGCTATTGACGATAAGGACATAGTTGGCATTGCTGATGCTTTAGCTGATTTACAATATGTTCTTTCAGGAGCAGTGTTGGAGTTCGGTTTAGGACCCAAATTCAAAGCCCTTTTTGACGAAGTACAAAGGTCAAATATGAGTAAGACCTGTCCAAACTTAGAGGTTGCCATAGCCACTCAAAAATATTATCTAGAAAATAAAAATACAGAATCTTATATTAAAGAACAAGAAGGTGAATATCTGGTGTATAGAGCTGAAGACCATAAAGTACTCAAGTCTGTGAGATATTCCGAAGCTGATTTGAAATCAATTTTAGATAGGTAGGTCTTTTGAGTGTAACAACTTTTTTTCTGTTTCAAACTATCTTCAATTTACTAAATATTATTATCCAATATCTCAAGACACAGATAATAAATGAATTTTTTGGGTATTATTACGGTGTTTATAAAAACTAACTACAAATTAAAAAAAAGAGGCGTTAATTATTAAAAATTAACACCTCTCATTTTATTTTACAATAATATTAAATTATTGTTGAGCCTCTTCAACAGCTTCTGTTGCTTCTTCAGCAGCTTCTTCTACTGCTTCAGCTGCATCATCCATTGTTTCTTCTGCTGCTTCGATAACTTCTTCTGTTGCTTCTGTTGTTTCTTCAGCAGCTGCACTAGTTTGTTCTTTACAAGATACTAAAGCTAAAAGAGCAAAAACTCCTAATAATAAAAACTTTTTCATTTTGACGGATTTAAATATTGATAAAATTAAATAACGCCACAATGATAAGACCTTTTATTCAATTAAATATAACCGTTAAATTTACGTTAACAATAATTATATATAATTTTAAGTAAATACATAAATTTATCAATTTTAATACAAAAAAAGGGCTTCTTGAATTTCAAGAAGCCCTTTTTATATTATCGTATGATAACGACTTTTATCTAGTCTTTCTTTGTCTGAACTCTCAGATCAGAACCTAAATCGTGCAGAACAGGCGCAGCTATAAATACTGACGAATAGGTTCCAACTAAAATACCTACAAGCAAGGCAAATGCAAAACCCTTTATACTTGCTCCACCGAAAAGGAATAAAATCAATATAACTACTAAGGTAGTAAATGAAGTCATTACCGTTCTAGATAAAGTAGAATTGATGGCGGCGTTGATGACTTCATCCTTATCTCGGTTGACTTGAATACTCAAGAATTCTCTGATTCTGTCAAAGATAATTACGGTATCATTCAACGAATATCCGATAACAGTGAGAATGGCAGCGATAAAGGCTTGATCTATCTCTAAAGAAAAAGGTAGGAAGCCATAAGCCAATGAAAAAATAGACAATACTATCAATGCATCATGGAAAACGGCCACAATCGCTCCAGCGGAGTATTGCCACTTACTGAATCTTATCAAAATATATAAAAACACTATGATTAATGCAAAAATACCAGCATATATAGAACTTCTTTTCAAGTCGCTCGCGATGGTAGGGCCTACTTGAGCTGAACTTAAGATATGGATCTCACCTGTACTTTCAGTGTCTTTAAATACATCCAAAGATACCTTAGAATTAGTAATAGTGTTTATACCTTCATGAAGCTTAGCTACAACTTTATTGGCTGTTTCTGGACCAGATTCATTTATCAAATATGAAGTAGTGATGTTATAACTATTCGCAGCATCTACTTGCTTCACTACGGGTACAGTGCCAAAAACATCTGTAAGTCCTGTCCTCAAGGCATCAGCCGATACATTTTCAGTACCCGTAAACTGAACTGTGTATGAAAAACCACCTTTATAGTCTACACCAAAATCAAACCCACGGGTAAACATAGACACTATTCCTGCTAAAATAATAACACCAGAAATCATATAAGCGATTTTACGCTTACTTATCCAGTCAAAAGTTACATTTTTCAAAGCGCCTTGAGAAAAATTAGTGTAGAAAGGTAAATCTTTGCCTCTACCTATCCACCAATCTATTAGCATTCTAGTCACAAAAATAGCTGTAAACATGGAGCTAACAACACCTATTATTAAAACAATAGCAAATCCTTTCACTGGTCCCAAACCAAAATAAGCTAAAACAATAGCTGTCAATATCGTCGTGACATTCGCATCAATAATAGCAGAATAAGAATGGTGGAAACCATCAGATATGGCTTGTTTGAGTGACTTACCATCTGCCAATTCTTCCTTAATACGTTCAAAAATAATAACATTAGCATCTACAGCCATACCGATTGTTAATACTATACCCGCTATACCAGAAAGTGTCAATACTGTACCAAAACTAGATAACGTACCAAAAATTATAAATACATTAAGTAATAAACTCAATAACGCCAATACACCTCCAAATGAGTAATAAAACAATATAGTCACTATGACTAGAAGAAAACCTATTAATAGAGAATTAATACTCCTGTCAATATTATCTTGACCCAGTGATGGGCCTACGTTCATTTCTTGTACTATTTTTGTTCCAGCAGGAAGCTTACCCACTTCCAGGATACTTGCAAAATTAACCGCCTCATCCACTGTGTAGTTACCCGTGATTGATGAATTTCCTCCAGTGATAGGCTGATTCACACGTGGTGCAGAAACGACTTCATTATCCAATACAATCGCAATTTCGCGATTACCATCATTAGCCGCTTTAGTAGTCATTTCAGCCCACTTTTTAGCACCAGCTGCATTCATGCGAAGTGTCACCTCTACACCACCAGAATAATCTAATGACTGAGCTGCACGTGTCACTACGCTTCCATCTAATGGAGCTGCATCTGAGTTAGGTATTGTCTTAATGAGATACAACTCAAAATTATTTGTAAACTTACCGTTTTCATCTTGAGTCGGCTTTTGAGACCACATGAATCTTGAATTCTTTGGAAATAGTGCATTAATATCAGGCTTACTCAGAATTTCGTCTATTGATCTTCTTTGGCTCTTATCAGCAACACCCACGACACTTCCTTGACCTGAAGAATTGAGAGATAGTGCATTTAATAAAGCACCACTACCCAAATCAGTATTTGATGGAGCATCTAAAACTTGAATAGTATCAATTACTTCACCTGTAGTTGGGTCATAAACCAAAGAATCTCTAGATGTGGACTCATTATTACTGTTTGATCCATTCAATCGATCAGCTGTAAGGAAAGCTTGGTTGATGCCTGGATCTGAAATCCTATAAGTTTCCCAAAACTCTAACTTTGCGTTTCTAGTAAGAAATTCTCTTGCCACTTGAGGATTATCTATTCCTGGCATCTCTACCAGTATTAAATCTCTGTTAGGATCTAAAGTCACATTAGGCTGAGCTACTCCAAGCTTATCTATCCTTTGCTTTAATCTTTCAAAAGTCTGATTCACAGTCTCATTGGCTTTTGACCTCAACATTCTTGTTACTTCGCCATCTGACGAACTGTTTGTTATGTTATCTAATGTTTCAGATTGCGAAAATAATTTAGCCAATTTACCTTCACCCGCAACTTTTCTGTACTCATCGGAAAACAGTGTGATAAAATCAGATTGTGATGACTTCATGGCTTCTTCAGCATTTTCCAAGGCTTTGATAAAGTCCGTATTGTTGGCATTTCTACCTGCCAATGACTTTAAAAAATCAGTCAAATCTACTTGAAGCACACTACTCATACCTCCTTTTAAGTCCAAACCAAGACCTAACTGTTGTTTTTTTAGCTCTGAATATGTAAATGACTTAATAAGAGGAATAGAGAACACCTCCTGACCCGACATAGAGTCTAAATACTTGACTCTTGCCAATTTATAGTCCATATCTTTACTGTTCTCTTTTGACTTTCCGGTCACACTCTGAGCATAAGACTCAGCTGCTTTCTCAACTTTACGAGTAGGTATAAAATATGAGAACTGCAGTAGGCAGACTGCAATAATTAAAATTAAAATACTTTTTATTAAACCTTTTCCTTGCATGATTATGAATTAATTATTTTTTCAAAAAACAGCGCAAATATACGGCTTTTGTTCAAATATAATATTTTTAGTATTGATATATATATATTTTTTTTCAATTTAGATTCATAGTCTTTTCTATCAGTACATTACATATTAAAAATAAAAGTTAAGAATTTATAAAAAAGTTAAGAATTTAATTTTTTTTTTATTAAAAATATAAAAGATTTAACTTTTTATTTATTCTTTACGTTATGTAGATATATTTTTTAACACTTAAAATTAAATAAATGGGATTATTTTCGTTTTTAAAATCAGCTGGATCAAAACTCTTAGGTAAAAAAACAGAAGTACCTGAGCCACCAAAAGATGCTACAGTAGAGGCTTTAGAAGAATTAAAGGCCTCTCAAAAAAGAAATCAAGAAGCAGCTCTTGTAGCTCACGTTATGAGTTTTGGCCTAAACGTAGAGAATTTATCTATTGACATAGATGATGATAAAGCGACAATCTATGGTCAGGTGGATACCAACTCTGAGAGAGAAAAAATCATACTTGCAGTAGGAAACACAGAAGGGATTGCTACAGTGGAAGACCGTCTTTCAGTTATGAATCCTGAACCTGAAGCTACCTTTTACACAGTAGTCAAAGGAGATACGTTGTCAAAAATTGCCAAGGAACATTATGGCAATGCCATGAAATACCCTGTTATTTTTGAAGCTAACAGACCTATGTTAACTTCAGCAGATTTAATATATCCTGGACAGGTACTTAGAATTCCGGCACAATAACTAAAATAGATTTTATACTTATAAGGTTAGTTAATTAAGTTTAGCTAACCTTTTTTTATAAAAAAAGGGAAAGTTTTTTACACTTTCCCTTAATATTTCATATTATACTTTCAAAACTTAAGACACGTTGTATTCATTTATTGGTTCAACTTTAATGTCTGAAAAGAATCTCATTCCTGTACCAGCTGGTATATTTTTACCTACTATAACATTTTCTTTTAGACCAGTCAATCCATCCTTTTTAGCTGCAATAGCTGCAGTACTTAATACTTTAGTCGTCTCTTGGAATGAAGCCGCTGATATCCAACTGTCAACACCTAATGAGGCTCTAGTGATACCTTGCAGAATCACTCTCGAAGTGGCTGAAACTGCATCTCTGACTTGTACCAATTTCTTATCATTACGTTTCAAAATAGAATTATCTTCTCTGAACTGTCTTATTGAAACTATTTGACCCGCTTTAAGATTTGTTGAATCACCTGGGTCTGTAACAACCTTTTTATCAAAAATCCAATCATTTTGCTCATAAAAATCATGTCGACTCACAGCTTCTCCTTCCAAGAAACTCGTATCTCCTGGATCAAGAATCTCTACACGTCGCATCATCTGTCTTACTATAACTTCAATATGCTTATCATTGATTGCGATACCTTGAGAACGGTAAACTTCCTGTACACCATTTACTAAATAAGACTGTACAGCAAAAGGTCCTTTGATATTTAAAATATCAAGTGGTGCAATCGCTCCGTCTGTCAATTGGCTACCCGCACGAATAAAGTCTCCTTCCTGCACTAGTAAATGTTTAGATAAACCCACCAAGTACTTGCACCTTTGCCCAGTTTTTTCGTCATCTACAAAAACCTCTCTATTTCCTCTTTTTATCTTGCCATAGACTACAATTCCATCTATCTCCGATATAACAGCAGGGTTTGAAGGATTTCTAGCTTCGAACAATTCAGTTACTCTTGGGAGACCCCCTGTAATATCCTGAATCTTACCCAAATTACGAGGTATTTTAGCAATCTTCTGTCCAGTACTGATACTATCGTTGTCTTCTACTATGATATAAGCGCCTACAGGTAAATTGTATGTTTTTAACAGATCACCATCTGATGAAATTATTTTTATTGCAGGTATTTTCTTCTTATTCTTAGGTTCAATAACGACTTTTTCGGCATATCCAGTTTGGTCATCTCTTTCAACTCTGTAAGTCACACCTTCTTCCAAATCTTCATATTGTACAATACCAGCAAACTCGGATATAATCAAGTTGTTGAATGGATCCCAAGAACAGATTGGCTGACCTTTTTCTATTGTTTGTCCCTCTTTGACCAATAGATTAGAACCGTAAGGTATAAAATAATTATTATACACCTTATTTGTACCAAGTTCTACTATTTTTACCTCTCCTGATCTTGATAAAACCACATTGGCATCTTCCCCATCATTATTTGATTGAGTTACTTTAATATTCTCAAATTCAATTACACCATCAAACTTTGAAACTATTTCAGATTCTGTTTTGGAAACAGACGCAATACCACCCACGTGAAATGTACGTAACGTCAACTGAGTACCCGGCTCACCAATAGACTGTGCAGCAATAATCCCGACAGCATCACCCGTTTCAACTCGGCGACCAGTGGCTAGATTCTTGCCATAACATTTAGCACAAACACCTGTTTTTGTTTCACATGTAAGAACCGACCTTATTGTTACACTAGATATGCCAGCTTCCTCTATTTCTTGTGCTATTTGAGGAGTTATGTACTCCGCTGCAGAAACTATCAACTTGTCTGTAACGGGATGTGATACATCATAAAGTGAATATCTTCCTACTATTCTATAAGCCAAGGTTTCAATAATATTTTCATTATCTTTTAGCGCCTCGGTCTCTATACCACGTAAAGTATTACAATCTTCTTCTGTAATAATGACATCTTGAGCTACATCCACAAGTCTTCTAGTCAAATAACCCGCATCCGCTGTCTTGAGGGCGGTATCGGCTAGACCCTTTCTAGCACCGTGTGTTGAGATGAAGTATTCCAAAACTGATAGACCATCAAGAAAGTTAGCCAAGATTGGGTTTTCGATAATAGCACCACCTGTATCACCTGATTTCCTAGGTTTAGCCATTAGACCCCTTAAACCACACAGCTGCTTTATCTGCTGTTTAGATCCTCTGGCTCCTGAATCCAACATCATAAACACAGAATTGAAACCCTGTTTGTGCTGCGCAATCTCGCGCATCAGATTATCCGTTATCTTATTATCGGCAAAGGTCCACTTATCTATCACTTGGTTATATCTCTCATTAGGAGTGATAAGGCCCATGTTGTAATTTTCCCATACTTCATCAACCTCCTCTTGAGCATCTATCAATGTTTGTTCTTTAACTGATGGTGTAATCAAATCACCTAAATTAAAAGAAAGACCACCTTTATACGCCCAGAAGAAACCTAAATTTTTGATAGAATCTAAGAATGCAGCCGTTTGCGTAAAGTCAGTGATATTGATAATTTCACTAATAATTTTCTTAAGACTCTTTTTGGTCATCAGCTGATTAATGTAAGGAACTGTAGCCGGAGTACTTTGATTAAAGATAACTCTACCTACAGTGGTCTCGATCAGTTTTTGAACCATATCTCCATTATCATTTAGGATATTGGCTCTCACTTTTACTATAGCGTGTAGATCCACCATACCTTCATTGAAAGCAATAATCACTTCCTCAGAGCTATAGAAGGTTTTACCTTCCCCTTTTACAGGAGAATCCGGAGTAGATTTTTTGTGTTTTGTCAAATAATATAATCCTAATACCATGTCTTGAGATGGTAAAGTCACTGGTGACCCATCTTGAGGATTCAACATATTATGTGAAGAAAGCATCAGCATTTGGGCCTCCAATATAGCAGCATGTCCCAAAGGAACGTGTACTGCCATCTGATCACCGTCAAAATCCGCGTTAAAAGCACCACAAACCAATGGGTGCAACTGTATCGCTTTACCTTCCACCAACGTAGGCTGGAATGCCTGAATCGAAAGACGGTGCAGAGTGGGCGCCCTATTGAGTAATACTGGATGTCCTTTTAGTATATTCTCTAGAATCTCCCAAATTATAGGATCTTTCTTATCTACTAGTTTTTTAGCTGATTTTACAGTTTTTACTACACCTCTTTCTATCAACTTACGAATAACAAAAGGCTTAAATAATTCTGCAGCCATACCTTTAGGTATACCACATTCATGCAATAATAGGTGAGGACCTACAATGATGACAGAACGACCAGAATAATCTACACGTTTTCCTAATAGATTTTGACGGAAACGACCTTGTTTACCTTTAAGTACATCACTTAAAGACTTTAAAGAACGACCACCCTCCGCTTTAACAGCGTTAGATTTACGAGAATTATCAAACAATGAATCTACCGCTTCTTGAAGCATTCTTTTCTCATTTCTTAAGATCACCTCAGGTGCTTTGATTTCGAGAAGACGTTTTAGACGGTTATTTCTGATGATAACTCTACGATACAAATCATTCAAATCCGAAGAAGCAAAACGTCCACCATCCAAAGGTACTAATGGTCTTAGCTCTGGAGGTGTCACAGGAAGATAATCTATTATGGTCCATTCAGGTCTATTTTCAGTGGTTTTCATACCCTCCCTGAAGGCTTCTACGACTCTCAATCTTTTGAGCGCCTCTGATTTTCTTTGTTGAGACGTTTCATTGGCAGCTTGATGTCTTAAATCAAAAGACAATGTGTCTAAATCAATTCTCTCCAAAAGCATTTTGACAGCTTCTGCTCCCATTTTAGCTATAAACTTATTAGGATCAGAATCATCCAGGAGCTGGTTATCTTTAGGTAAAGTATCCAAAACCTCAAAGTAATCCTCTTCAGAAAGTAATTCATTCATTTCGATGCTACCTTCTTTTAATCCTGGCTGTATGACTACATATCTTTCGTAATATATAATGGTTTCCAGTTTTTTGGAAGAGAAACCTAGTAAGTATCCAATTTTATTCGGTAATGACTTAAAAAACCATATATGAACAACTGGTACAACTAATTTGATGTGGCCCATTCTTTCTCTACGAACTTTCTTTTCTGTAACTTCTACCCCACATCTATCACACACGATACCCTTGTATCGTATTCTTTTATACTTACCACAATAACATTCATAATCCTTTACAGGACCAAATATACGTTCACAAAACAAACCATCTCTTTCAGGTTTGTATGACCTATAATTAATTGTCTCAGGTTTTAACACCTCACCATAAGACCTTTCAAGTATCTCGTCTGGAGAACTTAGGCTTATAGTAATAGACTCGAATCCTTTTGTCGGTTTTACACCTTTCTTTTTTAACATGAATACTAAATTATATAGTGAAAACGATATTTTTATTAATCAAACTTTATGTCCAATGCCAAACCTCTTAATTCGTGAACCAAAACATTAAATGATTCAGGAATATTAGAATCCGGAAGGTTGTCACCTTTAACAATGGCCTCATAAGTCTTAGCTCTACCTATGATATCATCGGACTTAACAGTAAGTAACTCTCGCAAAATATTGGCAGCACCATAAGCTTCAAGTGCCCATACCTCCATCTCTCCAAATCTCTGACCTCCGAACTGAGCCTTACCACCTAATGGCTGTTGAGTAATAAGTGAGTAAGGTCCTATTGACCTTGCGTGCATCTTATCATCCACCATATGCGAAAGTTTAAGCATGTAAATAACACCTACAGTAGCCTGTTGGTGGAATTTATCACCTGTCTCGCCATCGTATAAATAAGTCTGTCCGTAGGACGGTAAGCCAGCTTTTTGTACATAACCTTCTATTTCTTCCAAACTAGCTCCGTCAAAGATAGGTGTTGCAAACTTTACATTAAGTTTACTTCCAGCCCAGCCTAGTACAGTTTCGAATATTTGTCCCAAGTTCATCCTCGAAGGTACACCCAAAGGATTGAGAACAATATCCACAGGTGTCCCATCTTCTAAGAAAGGCATGTCCTCAGCCCTTACTATACGTGATACAATACCTTTATTACCGTGTCTCCCTGCTAGCTTATCCCCTACTTTGAGTTTCCTCTTTTTAGCTAAATAGACTTTGGCTAATTTCAAAACACCAGCGGGCAATTCATCACCAATACTGATATTGAATTTTTCACGCTTATATCTACCCAACTCCTCATTGACTTTAATGGAATAGTTGTGTAGCAATTTGGCGATTTGCTCATTTTTAACCTTATCTTTTACCCAACCAGAGTAATCTATATTGGAATAATCAATTTCTTTGAGTACCTTGACTGAAAACTTAGCACCTTTTGGTACAAGTTGCTCATTGTAAATACTCTTAACACCTTCAGATATCTCTCCGTCCAATATTGTGAGTAATTTATCTACTAAGATAGTGTTAAGCTCGTTTAAATTGACAGCGTGCGTGTCCTCTAAAGAAGATAAAAGCTCTTTTTCTTGTACTTTTTGTACCTTATCTTTTTTAGCCCTTGCAAACAATTGTTTGTTAATAACGACTCCTTCTGTAGAAGGAGAAGCTTTAAGTGAAGCATCTTTTACATCACCTGCCTTATCACCAAATATTGCTCGAAGTAACTTTTCTTCAGGAGTAGGATCAGTTTCACCTTTAGGTGTAATTTTACCTATAAGAATGTCCCCTTCTTTGACCCAAGCACCAATCCTGATGATTCCATTCTCATCCAAATCTTTGGTAGCTTCTTCGCTCACATTGGGTATATCATTAGTGAACTCTTCCTCTCCTAATTTTGTATCTCTTACGTCTATCTCATAACTTGTAATGTGAATAGATGTAAAAATATCTTCTTTTACAACTCTCTCAGATAATACAATCGCATCCTCAAAATTATAACCTTTCCAAGGCATAAATGCAACTTGTAAATTCTGACCTAAGGCTAATTCACCATTTTCAGTAGCATAACCTTCACATAACAAACTTCCTTTTTTGACCCTTTGTCCTTTCTTAACAATTGGCTTAAGATTTATACAAGAGCCTTGATTGGTTCGTACGAATTTAGTCAATTTATACTTTTTGACATTATCATCGAATGAGACCAACATTTCCTCATCAGTTTTGTCGTATCTGATAATAATCTCATTAGCATCAACATACTCTACGACACCCTCTCCTTCTGCATTGATCATGATATTAGAATCCTCAGCTACTTTAGCCTCTAAGCCCGTGCCCACTATAGGAGATTTAGGCCTGACTAAAGGAAGGGCCTGACGCTGCATGTTTGAACCCATCAAGGCTCTATTGGCGTCATCATTTTCGAGGAATGGAATCAATGATGCGGATACACCCACAATCTGGTTAGGGGCGATGTCCATAAATTCTAACTCTTCAGGTGCCAAAACAGGAAATTCCCCATGTTCTCGGGACTTAATTCTATCGTTAATAAATGCCCCTGACTCGTCTATTAAAGCATTGGCCTGAGCCACTCTTCGGTAATCCTCAGCCTCCGCTGAAAGATAAAGAATGTCTCCACTAACATCCACTTTCCCGTCTATGACCCTACGATAAGGCGTCTCTAAAAATCCCATTTTATTGACCTTCGCATGGACACAAAGTGTAGAAATAAGTCCGATATTTGGACCCTCTGGCGTCTCAATTGTACATAATCGACCATAATGTGAATAATGGACGTCACGCACCTCAAAACCGGCTCTCTCTCTAGAAAGACCACCAGGACCGAGCGCTGATATTCTTCGTTTGTGTGTTATTTCAGATAATGGATTAGTTTGATCCAAAAACTGAGATAACTGACTCGTACCAAAAAATGAGTTAATTACAGATGATAGCGTTCTGGCATTGATTAGGTCAATTGGCGTAAATACCTCATTGTCACGTACATTCATTCTTTCTCTGATGGTACGAGTCATACGAGCCAAACCTACTCCAAATTGAGCGTATAACTGTTCACCTACAGTACGTACACGTCTATTTGACAAGTGATCTATATCGTCCAATTCAGCTTTTTGATTCACTAAACTGACCAAATATCTTACAATAGAAATAATGTCTTCTTTAGTCAATACTAAAGTGTCTCTACTTATATCTAGTTTTAGTTTTCTATTAATTTTATATCTACCTACCTCACCCAGATTATACCTTTTGTCGGAGAAAAATAATTTATCAATAATTCCTCTAGCCGTCTCTTGATCTGGTGGATCAGTACCTCTTAATTGTCTATAAATCTGAGTAAC
>DAIPYV010000053.1:0-18750 GCA_036782555.1 Saprospiraceae bacterium | reverse complement strand
GAGACTATTACGATTAGCATTAGGGTGAGAGATAATACTATCATCACTGTCCCAAGTATTTTTAATCCTGGCAGTTCATTCCTTAATAATAGGTTTACCGTTTATGGCAATGAAGCTGTCCAAGAAATACTCAAAATGTCAATTTATGACCGTTGGGGTAACTTGGTTTTCACTAAGTCCAATTTCATGCCTAATGATCCTTCCGAAGGTTGGGATGGTAGATTTAATGGTAGAGACGTAGTACAGGGTGTCTTTGTATACACGATTGAGTACCAAACTCCTTTTGGTGTAAAAGTATTAGCGGGTGACGTTACTGTGTTAAAATAAAGTCTTATCGACTGAGATAGATTTATAGACAAAGAGCGGGTGAAGTATTTACATCACCCGCTTTTTTATTAGTGTTTCGTTATTATATTATGATTTTTATTTGTCATAATTTAGTCTATTCTTAACATAGATTATAATTTTTTACATATATTTGCGCTCTCAAATAATTAATGGATGGCTCAAAAAAGCAAGCCTACAAAATTTTATGCTACTCTATCTACGTCTATTGTCTTAGTATTAATAGCAGTTTTCTTATTGATATTTTTTCATGCTGACAATATTGAAAATATCGTCAAAGAAAACATTAATATCTTAGTAGAATTAAAAGACAATATACCTTCTGGGCAGAAGGATCATCTCATAAAAGTAATCTCTGGATACAAGGAAGTCAGAAAGTCCTCTGTCGAGCTGGTTGATAAAGAACAAGCCATGAAATTAATGGTGGGAGAAAATAATGTACTAACAGTATTGGATGACAATCCTTTCAAAGATATAATAAAATTCAACTTAAATCACGAGTACTACAACGAAAAAACAATTGATAAATTAAAATCGGATATAGAACTTGAAAAAGGCGTCTTGGGTGTATTTCATGAAAGTGAAAGTTTAAACATGATAAAGTCTAATCTCAATAAAGTTTCTTTTGGTATTTTAGTTTTGGCGGTTTGTTTTATAGTTTTAGCAATGGCTATTATTTTTAATACCATTCGCCTGACACTCTACAGTGATATAAAGGAGATTCAAACCATGCAAATGGTAGGCGCTCAAGACTTTTTTATTAAAAAGCCGTACTTAAGAGTAGCATTTGCTATGGCCGTAAAAGCCTTTATTACAGTATTGATTGTCTTGGCGGTAATTTTATCTTATTTACTAAAATCAGGTGGTATTTTGAGTGAGATAATAAAGTGGGAATATTTTGCACTAACTTTAATTTTGAGCTTTTTTATTGGGCTTTTTATGCAAATGTGGGGTACCAACACGATTATTAACAGCTTTATTAAACAAACGCAGCCTTAAATCACTTTTAATACCAATAAATTATTACTATATTCGTTTAAATCATAAAAAAATATCTGAAATGGCCAAAGATCAAGAATACAAGAAGAGAAGTGATGCCTCGCATAGTGAAGACACACCAATATTTTTATCAAACCAAGGATCCCTTATTTTTGGTAAAAATAATTTCAAGTTTATAATCATTGGATTGGGATTGGTAGCTTTGGGTCTCATTCTCATGAGTGGTGGCTCTATGCCGTCTCCCGATGTTTGGGACGAGTCTCTTATTTACTCTCATAGACGGATTACTTTAGCGCCTATTCTGATTATATTAGGACTAATAGTCAATGTCTATGCTATATTCGTAAAAAAGTAATCATTTCTTTATCAAATCATCACATACATGAGTGATATCTTACGTGCAATAATCCTTGGGGTTATTCAGGGCTTGACAGAATTTTTACCAGTGAGTAGTAGTGGACACTTAGAGTTGGGCAAATACTTTTTGGGTGATGATGCTATAGCGGAAGAAAGTCTCTTGATGACGGTGGTCCTCCATTTTGGCACCGCTTTAGCCACTGTTTACGTCTTCAGAAAAGACATAATAAATATAATTAATAAGTTTTTTCAGAAAGGCAATTATGAAGAACGTCAATTTGTGTGGAAAATCATTTTTTCAATGATTCCTGCGGTAGCTGTGGGTCTATTGCTCGAAAAACAAATGGAAGCTTTGTTTGACAAAAACGTCATATTAGTATGTGCTATGCTTATCGTAACAGGACTCCTTTTATTCTGGGCAGACACAGCCAAAACTGCAGATAAAGATGTTTCTTTTTCGGATGCTGTAAAAATCGGTATTGCTCAGGCTATAGCTATTTTACCTGGAATAAGTCGTTCAGGTGCCACTATTTCTGCTTCTGTACTATTAGGTGTGGACCGAACTAAAGCTGCAAGATTTTCTTTTTTGATGGTGATTCCCCTCATTTTTGGAAAAATGGCTAAGGATGTTTTGAGCGGTGATTTATCAGCATCATCTACATCATCAGCAGAATTGCTAAGTGGTTTTTTAGCTGCGTTTATCGTGGGCGTATTTGCTTGCACATGGATGATTAAAATAGTCCAAAAAGCTCAACTCAAATTTTTTGCCTACTATTGTTTAGCTGTTGGTATAATAGGATTAATTTATTTTTATGCCCGATAATGTCCAATCATCTACCACTTCAATTATTTCAAAATATGAAATGGGACAAGTACTATTGATAGATAAACCCTTGAATTGGACATCTTTTGATGTAGTCAATAAACTCAAACACAAAATAAGACACACCTACGATCTCAAAAAAATTAAAATAGGACATGCGGGGACTTTGGACCCATTGGCATCAGGTCTACTTATAATTTGCACTGGCAAGATGACCAAGTCTATTGAAAATTTTCAAAATCAAGAGAAAATATATACAGGTGAGATTGTTTTAGGGGGAACTACACCCTCTTATGATGCGGAATTTGAACCCGATGTTATTTATCCTATAGAACACATCACCGAGACCATGATCTTGGATGCCGCTAATAAATTGACTGGTGAGATAGATCAAACTCCACCCAAATATTCAGCAATAAAAGTAAAAGGAAATACTGCATATAGCCTGGCACGAAAGGGTAAAGATTTTGAACTAAATTCCAGGAAGATCACTATTTATTCTTTTGATATCCTGAGAATACAAATGCCACGTATATTTTTTAGAGTAAGCTGTAGTAAAGGGACCTATATTCGTACTTTAGCGCATGATTTTGGCATCCTATGTCAATCAGGTGCTTATTTAGGTGCTCTGAGACGAGAAAATATTGGTGATTATTCAGTTGATAATGCTTTAAATGTGGAGGAAATGTCTGAAAGAATTGAGAGAGGAGAATGAATGGTTTTTAATTTTATTTTTTATCGCTAATTATAGAATACAATAATATAATAACAGTAAAGTATGACATTAATAGACGGAAAAGCCACGGCTCAAGAAATCAAGAATCAACTAAAGTCTCAAGTTGATACTTATAGGAAGCAAAATAATCGGGTACCTCATTTAGCTGCAATTTTAGTTGGGGACAATCCAGCTTCTAAAGCTTATGTTGGTAATAAAGTAAAATCTTGTGAGGAAATTGGGTTTAAGAGCACATTAATTCACCTTGAAGCATCTGCTTCAGAAGAAGATGTTTTAGCTACAATTACGAAACTCAATCAAGATCCCGATGTAGATGGGTTTATAGTTCAATTACCTTTACCTAAACATATAGATGAAGTCAAAGTGAACTTATCTATAGACCATAGGAAAGATGTGGACGGATTTCATCCCATAAATTTTGGACGAATGGCACAAGGTTTACCATGTTATTTACCAGCGACCCCTTTTGGTATTACCATGCTCTTAGAAAAGTATAATATAGAGACAGCAGGAAAGCATGTTGTGGTAGTAGGGCGAAGCAATATAGTGGGCACACCTATAAGTATATTGTTGTCACGTAAGTCTAAAAGAGGTGATGCTACTGTAACATTAACGCATAGCCGAACTAAAAACCTAAAAGATGTAGTTAAACAAGCGGATATCGTAATTGCAGCTATTGGGATACCAAATTTCATTACAGCTGATATGGTCAAGCAAGATGCTATAGTCATTGATGTAGGTATCAATAGGGTAGAGGATTTAACATTGACGAAAAAATCAAAATTAGTAGGTGATGTTGATTTTGAGGCTTTAAAAGATAAAGTCAGTTATATGACTCCTGTGCCTGGTGGTGTAGGACCTATGACTGTCGTAGGCCTTCTCATGAATACCTTCAAATCAGCAAACAAAGAAATATATTCATAGGGATGAATAACGAGACATATACAACGTTCACAGTAGGGATAAACGATGATGTACTTATCGGTCTGTTGACACAATTTGATTTTGATTCCTTTCAAGAGGAGGAAGATAAAATAATAGCATATATTAAGAGTAATACTTTAACAGATGATCTTGAGGCTGAAATTTTAGATGTTATACATGATTTTACCCATGATGTCATTGTGGAATACATAGAGCCTCAAAATTGGAACGAAATCTGGGAAGCTTCATTTACACCCGTCATAGTTAGAGACTTTTGTCAAGTGAGGGCCGATTTTCATACGGCTTTACCAGGTATTCAATATGATTTAATCATCAATCCTAAAATGGCTTTCGGTACTGGTCATCATGCTACTACATTTATGATGATAGATCGGATGTCATCTATTGATTTCCTTAATAAATCTGTCTTTGACTTCGGCTGTGGCACTGGTATACTGGCAATACTTGCTGACAAATTAGGGGCTACTCATATAGATGCTGTAGATATAGAACACGAATCATATACCAACACGATAGAGAATGCCCTGATCAATTCATCTAATCATATCAATACATACAAAGGAGAGTTGTCTGATGTGCCTATAAGGACCTATGATATTATTTTGGCTAATATCAATAGGAACATTTTGACACAATATGCTCAAGATTTATATGACAGATTGAATCAAGCTGGACAGCTGCTCTTGTCTGGTGTTTTAGACGATGACCTAGATATAGTCTTAGATACCTACCAAAAAGTAGGATTGCGCCATCAATTTACTGACGAAAAAAGTGGTTGGGTCTGTATGGAGTTTATCAAAAAGTAAGGTATGCAGATAGCCAATCCACTCTATGATGTTGTTTTTAAATACATGATGGAAGACAGCAAAGTCGCCAAAACGTTTTTATCTATATTGATGGAAACGGACATCATTGAATTGAACTTTATGCCCCAAGAATTAGCATTGACCAAAAAAGAGGAGGATGACTTAGGACCCATGTTGAGTGTTTACAGATTAGATTTTTCTGCCAAAATAAAAACCAAAGAAGGCCGCGAACAATTAATCATTATTGAAGTTCAAAAAGCCAAACATCATAGCGAGAGTATAAGATTTAGGAAATATTTGGGAAAACAATACCTTAATAAAGATTTGTTTTTTGAAGAGGAGGAAGGAAATAGAACATTCAAAATAGGTGTACCCATTTATTCCATTTACTTTTTAGGTGAAGGAATAAAAGAAATCTTGGATGTACCCATCTTGAAAATAAAAAATATATACCTGGATAGGTACAGTCATGAGGACATTGATATTCATAATAAATTTTTAAAAAGTTTGTATCATGAGGGAATTATTGTCAATATTCCTGCGTTAAATGCTAAGTATAGGGACGAAATTGAATTATTATTAAGTATTTTTGACCAAAATAATCGTATGAGTAATCAGCACATATTAAATATTGAACTAGAAGACATTCCTGATAAAATGAAACCTATCTTTAAGAGGCTGCAGGCAGCAACTCAGGTCAGAGAAGTTATGGACAAAATGGAACTTGAAGATGATTTTTATGATGAAATAAGTGAATATGAATATCGTATTGCAAAAGCAAAAGAGCTTAAAGAATTAGCTGAAAAAGAAAAAGAAACAGCTGAAAAAGAAAAAGAAACAGCGATAAAGCAAAAAATAAAAGCCATTAATATTATGTATAAAAATGGATTGCCCATAGAATACATAGCGGACGGTTTAGATATGAGGGTGGAGGAAATAAAGGAAATTTTGGCGGCACACTAAAAATAGACATCAAAGTCAATGGTATCACTTAAAATTATTATAAACTTCAATATTTAATTAAAAATTTGTAAGAAATTGGATCATTGGCTTTTTAAATTAAGAGGTGACTTAAACAAAAAACAACAATGGCTTTTAGCTGTTGCGGGAGTCTTTTTTTTTATATTCGTTTGGTTTTTATTGACCATGGGCGAAGAGCCGGTGATACCTCGTGGATTTTTCCCATCACCTCAAAGAGTATTTAATGCTTATGGTGACTTGTTTGGGCAATATGAGCTTATAAAAAATACCTGTCGTTCCATAGGGTTGAACTTAGGCGGCTATATCAAAGCTATTACTTATGCCATTCCTATTGGTTTTCTGATTGGTTTGGTCCCTATGTTTAGAGGCGCATTTCAGCGTATGGTGGACGCTATAAGGTTTTTACCTTTGACAGCATTGACTGGATTATTTATTATATGGTATGGGATAGAGTCCGATCAAAAAATAAATTTTTTAGCCTTTGGTATCTTCATTTATCTCTTACCCATAGTCATACAGCGTATAGATGAAGTAGATGATGTCTATCTCAAAACAGTCCATACGTTGGGCGCAAAGTATTTTCAAACCATTTGGACAGTATATGTTCCCGCAGTAGTATCTAGACTTATTGATGATATAAGGATTCTTACTGCTATTTCATGGACATACATTATTGTAGCAGAAACATCTGGTGACCAAGGAGGGTTAGGCTCTTTGATATTTAGAGTGGGGCAGAGGCTGAGTCGTGTAGATATTACTATAGCTTGTCTCCTACTAATAATGATTATTGGCGTATTTCAAGACAAAATTTTTGGATATTTGGATAGAAAATTTTTCCCTTATAAATATCAAGTAAAAAATGCACATCATACTGGAGTGAAACTAAAAGAGACTTCAGTCTTTGATGCGCTTTTTTATTTTTTGATTGGCATTATGACATGGGTTTTTATCGCAGTTTATTTATTACTGGCTATTAATGAAATAATTCCTTTCCTAGGTGGTATAACTCCATTAGATTACTTATTTGGAGACACTCTTTGGACCGTTCATGTTGTCTTCACGATGATATTGGTGTATCAAATTACTCAACTCTACAAAAAGTTAATTTTAAAAGTATGAGCTCACTCCAATTTATAGACAATCCAGCATTAGATAATATTATCGAACTGCGCGGTATAGGTCAGACCTATGACGGTGGCCAAAATTGGATCATAAAAGACCTTGACTTCATTATTGAAAACAAGCCAGGACAAGGCCAGTTTGTCATGATTTTAGGTATGTCGGGTTGCGGAAAGTCTACGCTACTCAGATATATTTCTGGCCTACAGAACCCTAGCGAGGGAAGCGTGCTCATTCACGGGAAACCTGTTGACCATAATACACGTGTAAGTATGGTCTTCCAGCAGTACTCTTCCTTACCATGGATGACGGTTTTAGATAATGTGGGTTTGGCATTAAGATATCAAGGTGTTTCAAAAAAGGAAAGAGATGAGCGGGCCATGGAATTGATTAAACTAGTAGGACTTGATGGACATGAAAAAAAATACGCTATTTATCCCACTTTATCTGGTGGTCAACTGCAAAGAGTAGCTATTGCCCGCAGCATTTTGGCCAATCCCGAAATTTTACTCATGGACGAGCCATTTGGCGCATTAGATGTCAAGACCCGTATTCAGATGCAAGAATTACTCTTGGAATTGTGGAACAAATTCCATTCCACGATTATTTTCGTCACTCACGACATATCAGAGGCCGTTTATTTAGGTGATGATATTTATATTATGAAGTATGCACCATCAAAATTTGTAGAACACATTCATGTGGACTTACCTCTGATAAGATCTAGAGAAACTAAGCGTGACCAAAACTTTACTCAGTTAGTACATCATTTGGAAGACACAATGATAAGAGTAAGTCAGACCCCATCAGAAATTTGAGACGCTTTGCGTTAAATTTTTTATAAAGTAATTGAAATTAACAACATTGTTGCATTTAGTGCGTTTTTTGATGTTATTTAAAATGTATGCAGTCCGTTATCTTCATATTTATATTAGGTTTCTTCTTGAATAATGAGAATTATACGCCATCTCTATCAGAGCAGCAGTATATGGTAGAGGCTGTTAATAAGATACGTGTGAAAGGATGTTATTGTGGTAAACGCTTTATGAAGCCCGCCCAGAAAATAAATTGGAATAATACACTTTTTAAAAGCGCGCTCAACCAAGCTTTAGAAATGGATCAATACAACTTTTTTGATCACTACTCCATTGATGGAAAAAACATAGGCGAAAGGCTGGATAAAGTGGGTTACGATTGGTCTGTGGCAGGTGAGAATCTGGGCGAAGGTCAAAAATCTTTTGATGAAGTTTTACAAGACTGGGTCAAATCTTATACGCATTGTGTGATGCTCATGAATCCTAAAGTAGATGAAATGGCAGTAGCTAAAGTCAATAGATATTGGGTTCAACATTTTGGGAAAAGACTCAACGACAAATAAATATTGAGTAACCACAATTAAATTCTCTCTACCTCTTATATTTTTTGACAGCCTTTTTACCGATTTTCAATAACTTATTGGGCAGCATGAATCCAATTTTCTTTTGAAGTACTTTCCCTTCTGGCGTGATAATAAGCAATGACGGAAACGCATTGAGGCTATATTTATCCATAATGCCCCGACCTATGGTTTGATCTCCATCTAGTGATACATTGATAAAATGTGTATTGAAATATTCACCTACTACTACATCAGTGTAAGTTTCTTTTTTCATCCATTTACAAGGTCCACACCACGTTGCTGTCACATCTATAAAGATAGGTTTATTTTCCTCTTTAGCCTTTTGTTTGACTTCTTCCCAACTCAACTGACTAAACAGAATTCCTGAAGACATTTGTCCCGTGACATTGATTTGGGAGTATATTGTAATGATAAACAACAAAATGAAAGTTAAATACTGCTTCATGAATTCAATTTTTAGTGTTAATACAAGCCCATCTCTCTGTAGTAAATGAGATGCCAGCCACTCGACAGCTTTCCAAAACGTCTCTCCATACTAAATTTTCCAGAAGTATCTGAGATGACTTCTACCACTATACCACTTAAATCATAAAATTCCCTCACGTAAGTACCATTGACATCATCAAATTTCTTGTGGATTTTCCAGTCTTCTTTAGTCCACTTAAAATTAGGATCTAAAATAGTTTCGTCATCTTTGGCACTTTGAATACCTTCCAATGGAAAAGCTATCCGACTCAATTGAAAGACGCTGTCTTCTCCAAATTTATCATAAAATTCTAAGAAATCACTTGATTCAAAAGTAGCGGTTGATGATACTTCTTTAATTATTTTATCTTCTTTAGGCTTGCACGTAAAGAAGATTACAGCGGCTAATAAAACAGTACTAAATATTTTCAATGGCATATACTAAAATTAATTGGTCAATTTGTCTGCAAAATAACGTAAAACTTTTGAAATAATTATCTTTTTGTACAATTCCTTCAAAATAAAAACCTGTAGCTTCAAAAACAAAAGGCATAATTTTCATATCTCTTCTGAAGTCCAATTTGCGCCTTCCATATGCTTTATACATACATTCTTTGGCACCCCAAATAGCATGCAAATAGAAAATATTATCTTCATCGGGTATGTAATTCCATGCTTCATCTTCAATGAATTTGGGTGCAATGCGTGAAATTTTTGGAACTATCATCTGTATATCTATACCAATATCTAATTTAGATATAATGACTGCTGCATACTCCCCGCTATGGCTGATAGATATTTTTTGGTCCGAATTTAAAAGATAAGGTTTTCCATATTCATCCTTTACACAAGCTGGTCTTGTAAGACTAGGTATTATTTCATTTAAAAGAAACCTAGATGCATACCATTCTTTAAGTTTTCGACCATATAGTTCATTAATTTCTGTCTCTTCTATAGGATATATATTCAGATGATTCCGAAAAAAATCAACATCTTCTTCAGCATGCCATATGGCCAATTTTCCGTGTTTTATGTCAAATGTGTGAAATAACGCCAAAGTATCTCATTTTTTGATTAATGCTTATAGATTATAAAGCCTATATTTTTTCACCATCCCACATCAAAAAAGCTTTCAAGAAACCATCTATGCCTCCATCCAAAACAGCATCTGTATTTCGAGTTTCAAATCCAGTTCTATGGTCTTTGACTCGTCTATCGTCAAGTACATAGGACCTTATCTGCGAACCCCATTCATTTTTCATTTTTTGAGATTCAATAATATCTCTTTCAGCCCTTTGTTTTTCCAATTCTATTTCATATAGCCTAGATTTTAACATTTTCATGGCTTTATCTCTATTGGCATGTTGCGACCTCGCTTCTTGACAGGCTATAGCTATTCCTGTTGGTTTATGCTTTATCCTTACCGCTGTTTCTACCTTGTTTACATTTTGGCCACCAGCACCCTGAGCTCTAAAAGTATCCCACTCGATATCCGCTGGATTGATTTCAATCTCTATCGTATCATCTATTAAGGGATGTACAAATACAGAAGAAAATGATGTCATACGTTTGCCTTGCGCATTGAACGGACTTACTCGCACTAAACGATGTACACCATTTTCGCCTTTTAGCATCCCATAAGCATAATCGCCCTCTATTTCGAAACTTACAGATTTTATACCGGCCACATCACCATCTACACGATCTATTTCTGTTACTTTATAGCCATTCTTCTCGCCCCAAAAAACAAACATTCTATGAAGCATAGCTGTCCAATCACAAGCCTCAGTTCCACCCGCTCCCGCATTGATTTCCAAAATACAATTAAGGGCGTCTTCGGGTTTGTCCAAAGTTGTGCGAAACTCTATTTCGTCCAACGCTTCTAGTATAGACTTATATTTTTCCTCCACTTCGGTCTCTGAAGCTTCACCTTCTTTAAAAAAGTCAAGAAGTATTTCTGAATCATCGGCCATTTGCTCTAAATGGTCGTAAGTTTCTATCCATTTTTTATTGTCTTTAATCTCCTTTAGGATTTTTTCCGCATTTTCTGGATCATTCCAGAAATTGGGGTCTAAAGACAACTGTTCCTTATCTTCGGTGTCAATTTTTCTACGATCGACGTCAAAGATACCTCCTTACCGATGTCAATCGCTCCCTGATATCAGCTAACTGTTCAATGGTCATTGCCCTGCATGTTTATATAGTTAATTAATAAATTACAAAGCAACTATCTTGTATAAAGATAATTGCTTTGCAAAGTTATAAAATTTTTGAGAATATGACTTTAATAAGTCTTAGTTCTTTTTAACTTCATCTACTTCTACATAAAATATGAGTGGAGAGTTTGCTGGTATTACTGGTGGGCTACCTGCTTCTCCGTAAGCTAAATCTGCTGGAATAAACAAAAATGCTTTGGCTCCTTTGTTTAAGTAAGTGAGACCTTCATCCCATCCTTTTATTACTTGACCTTGACCTAATTTTAATGGAAGGCCTTGTCCACGTGAAAAAGATTCATCGAAGAGTTTACCATCCTCCAAACAACCATAGTAGTTTACAGTAACGGTATTTTCATTTTGTGCATTGTCGCCTGTACCTTTTTCTAAAATATAGTATTTTAGCCCGGAATCTGTTGTTTCTACCTTTAGTTTTCCTGAATTGTAGTCAGCTATTGTCGTTTGAACTAAAGTTTCTATCTCAGTTACACGAACTTTACCCGCTTCAGCTTTTTCTTCCATATCTTTCTGCATTTCCGCTATATATGCATCAAATTCTTCTTGATTTCTGATATGTTTTATCGCAAATTGGTATTCAATATATTCAAGATCAGCAATTTCTGGTGATGCCATTGGTAGGGAGTCTAATGGTATGATGACAGAGTAAGCATCACCCACCTTACTTCCTTTGAGTAAGTCAGACACCGCTTTTACGTCTACAGTAGGTATATCTTCATCTTTGATTTGAAGATAAGGCATACCTGGACCTTCTTCCATTTCAGTCATAATTTTACCGTCGCTACCCTGTATTTTTAAAGTAAAAAACACATAGTCATTTAATTCAGCAGCTTTGCCGCTACCGCTTTCAGTTTTAGTATATTTAAAACCCCCTGGAGTTTTACCTTCGCTAGAACCACCGTTTTTGCATGAACTGACTACAAAAGTCAACATGGCCAAGTATAAAAGATTTTTAAAATTCATTGGAACAATTAATAATTAATGTGAAAAAATATTGTGTTAATAATTAAAATTCAATTTTTGGAAGATGCTTAAGGATTACCGTTTTTAGTCTATTTATTATATCGCTTAAGCTAGCATAAACTCCTCCACCCGAAGCGTTTTTATGACCACCACCATTAAAGTATTTTTGTGCCATCTCTTGTACAGAGATATCTCCTTTACTTCTCAAAGATATTTTTATTATAGTTGGTTGCTCTAGAATAAGAGCAGCCATGACGACATTATTGATCATCAACATGTAATTGACTATCCCTTCTGTGTCGCCTCGTTGGATATCATAGTCTATGTAGTCTTGCTTTGTGAGGTACATGATTCCTGCACCATATTCATGCATAATTTCCATTCTATTGGCTAAACAATGTCCTAAGAGTCTAAGATGTTTTTCTTTCTGATTATTAAATATCTTATCTGATAATGTATAATCATCTACACCAACTTCCTTGAGAGCAGCTGCCACTTTATATGTTTCTGGTCTCGTCCCATATCTAAATGAACCTGTATCTGTAATCAATCCCGTAAAAAGGCACTCACCTATTATGGGGTCCATTTTTGACCTGTCACCCAAGGCTTCTATGATCAAATAGACGAGCTCACATGTGCTGCTGGCTGTAATGTCACTGAAAACTAAATCTGCAAAAGGTTCTGGGTCTAAGTGGTGGTCTATTAATACTTTTTTTGCTTTTGAAAATGTAATATTTTCCCCCAATTTATCCACACGATCTAATCCATTAAAATCCAAACAAAACAAAAGGTCACAATTGTCTATAGCTTTGCGAGCCTCATCATGCTGAATATCAAAAACTATGGATCTATCCGAACCACGAAGAAAGTTGTATCCCACAGGACATTCGCTAGGGAAAATCACGTTAACATTATGATGTAGTTTTTGTAAATATAAACTGAGACCCAATGATGAGCCCATCGAATCGCCGTCGGGATTTCGGTGAGATATTATGGTTATTTCCTTTGGAAATGTGAGTAACTCTTTTAACTGTTGAATATCATCTATCATATCGGGCACAAAAGTCTATAAAAAAACAGACACTGCAAAATATTTTTTCGTTTTTTAACATTAAATGAAATGTTATTTCATAATTTTGCGCTCATTTTTGAATATACAAATAAAATTTTTTAAATATGTCAGGTAATAGAACCTTTACAATGATCAAACCCGATGCTGTAGCGTCCGGTTATATCGGAGCTATCCTAGCTCAAATTAATGAAGCAGGCTTCAAAATCGTAGCCTTGAAATACACTAAGTTATCTGCTGAAAAAGCTGGCGAATTTTATGCTGTTCATAAGGAAAGACCTTTCTATGGTGAATTAGTAGATTTTATGTCGTCTGGTCCTATCGTTGCGGCTATCTTAGAAAAAGATAATGCAGTAGAGGATTTTAGAAAACTGATAGGCGCTACCAATCCAGCAGAAGCGGCACCAGGTACTATACGAGCTAAATATGCTAAAAATATTGGCGAGAATGCGGTACATGGTTCAGATAGTGACGAAAACGCAGCTATTGAATCCGCTTTTCACTTTTCTGGTACCGAGGTGTACGCTTAGTATCTTGGTCTCTGTACTATAATCTAGTTGAAATAATCTTTTATAGGAGAAAAAGCCGTTCTAATTATTTAGACGGCTTTTTTTTGATAATTGTTCTACCATTAAATAGGAATTGCCAACTCTTTAAATTGAGGGTTAATAAATTGGCCACCTATATCTCTAATAGCATTCAGATTCATTATTATTTAGAAGTGTGGATTATTTGCTAACTAAAGCTGGATTGAGTTCATTCATGGGTACAATACTTAACGATTATAGGGGTACTTTTCTGAAATTATATAACATTTATTATCCCCTATCAAAGTAGCAAAATTATTTAAACGAAGTCATTTCTCATTTTTGTACAAATTAATTTTATCACTCTAGGTATATGTTATCGATTCATTATAGAGTAAATAGATTCCATCGTGCACATGAGAGGAACTATTATGGCTTAAGAGTTAAAATTCTAAACACTTTACATTTCCATCCTCTTTCACAAAAATAACACCTCAATTTTTTAAACAATATTTTGTTTGTGTGTTAATCATACATTAATAAACTTTACATCATGCAGTCTATTTTAGATCTAGACATCTCGCCATTTAAACAACTGATAGGGATTTTTATTCTGATGATAGTTATGATGGGTGTGACATCAGCCTTTCCTGATACGCCATATTCCAAGACTTCCCATTTAAGTCCTTGGATAGTGGTTTGTGCTATGTTATTACTGTTTTCCTTAGCTAATTGTATTTTGAGCTTTGGTACGGCATCTTCTATGACATACTACCTTTATTCTATTATTTCATTTACTATTATATTAGTTTTAGGAGGTATCATAGCTTGGCAAGTCAGTGGTGTGGGTATTGAAGACGCGGGAAGCATGAAATGGTTATATATAGTTATGACTTTTAGTTATTTGGTCTTGCTGTCCATCGTTAATTTAATCAAGTTTTTAGTTTACCTTTCAAAGACTAGAGATAGTCGAGCTTAAAATAATTCAATACCATGATTTACTTCAAATTTATTTCAATGTCTTTAGTAATGCTGTTTTCATGTAAAACAAAAAACACGAATTTGACACATTCTTCACCCAACATAGAAGAGAAGCCCTACTTCATTAATATTTACGGAGACACCATACCCAAAATTATCCTTTCTGAGTCTGAGTGGCAAAACAGATTGAGCAAAGAAGAATTTCATGTTTTGCGTCAGAAAGGAACAGAAAGGGCGTTTACTGGTGCACTTCTTAAAATTAAAGATAGTGGCCTATACTGTTGCAAAGGCTGTGGTACACCTTTATTTCATAGCAAACACAAATTTGATAGTGGGACAGGATGGCCAAGTTTTTATGATGTAGTAGATATCAATGCGTTAAAAATGGAAACCGACTATGATATAGGTTATCCTCGGACAGAAGTCATGTGTGGAAGATGTGAGGGGCATATGGGCCACGTTTTTGAAGATGGACCTAAGCCCACAGGCTTAAGATATTGTATCAATTCAGTTGCATTAGAATTTGTTAAAGAAGAGAATTAATCAAAACCCTGCATATTCTCTTTAACTTTTTTTCTAAATATATTGCCAAACCTTTTAGCTAGTAGGGCAAAGGCTAGTGTCGTAAAAAAAGAGAACAATGCAAATACAAGGGCGGGCTGAGACATAGGGTTACTTTGTAAGAATGTGGCTGTAATTAATAAGGCCAATGTTGTATTTTGAAGTCCCACTTCTATAGCTATTGTAAGAGATTGTTGGTTTGTGATTTTTATCAATAATGAAAAAAGATAACTAAATATCATAGCTGTCAGATGAAGAGCCAAACAGTAGGGCAGTAGGATTTTTATGGCTTCCCACGTTAATCCACTTCCACCATCTTTTTCATCCATAAGAAATTTTACTGAAAATATTCCCGCCAACAAAACCATAATGATGTTTCTAAGTGGTTTTTGTATTGTTTCACTTACCTTAGGAAACTTTTTATTAAAAAGTAAACCTAAAATAACGGGAATAAGTACAATAAGCAAGATTTGCCATATAGTGCTGCCCATTTTTAAAGCATATTCCGTATTGTCAAATCCATAATATGAAATCGCAAAATTTGTCAATAATGGAATGGAAAAGAGTATTACTAATGAATTAAAGCTTGTTAACGTGATAGATAAAGCGACATCCGCTCGAGCTAAATAACTAATAAGATTGGACGAAGTGCCTCCTGGAGATATTGACACTATAAATATGCCCAATTTCCATATTGGGTCTATAGGCGCTAAACTTATAATGAATATAGCTAATAGAGGTAGAAAAAATAATTGTAATGCTAGACCAGAGTAAAGGGCTTTAGTCCTTGCAAATGTCCTTATAAAATCACGAAGGCGTAAGGATGACCCTATGCCAAACATAATAAAACCCAATGTAATGGAAATAACAATATCTATTAATGCCACAAAATCTGTATTTTAATTGTCTTACTAATAGTTGTTTTGATTTATACGTATTACTTTATCAGCAACCAATCCACAAAATTAGAATTTATATTAAGAAATATGTATCCTTTGATGTATTATTTTTTTTTATTCCATTTTTGATAATGCACTATAAAGTTCACGCATGGGCAATCCCATCACATTAGAGTAACTACCCACTATTTCAGAAACCTTACACAAACCTATCCAATCCTGTATACCATAACTACCAGCTTTGTCAAAAGGTCGGTAGTTATTTATATAGTAATTCATTTCTGCATCAGACAGAATATCAAATTTTACTTGGGTAAAAGTAGTGAACGATTTCTGCATTTTTTTTGTCGTAAGACATACTCCTGTCGCTACTTCATGCCATTCATTAGACAATAAAGATAACATGCCTTTGGCCTCTTCAAAATTTTCTGGCTTGTTTAGTATTTGATTATTAATGATGACCACACTATCTGCTGTTATAAGAAGTTCTTCTTCACTAAGAGTATCTATCAAAACTTTTGCCTTTTTAACGGCCAAATATTTCGCAACTTCTTTTTTAGGCATTTCATTAGGAAAAGATTCATCTCCATCTTGAGTACGAATAGTGAAATCAAAGCCACTACTTTTTAAAAGTTCATGTCTCCTTGGGGATTTTGAGCCTAAGACTAATTTGTATTTCAATGATAAATTCATACTTTTATTAAGTTTAATCTCCGCTTGGAAGGTTTTTGCATTTTATGATTTTAAGATAAACTTTTTGCCACTAAGTAAATTCCCATTATACCCATCAACATTATTATTTTTAGTAATCCACTTACTTTACTAAAATCTGATTTTTGTTGGCTTGTATATGTTTTTATAAGTGCCAATAATAATAAGCACTCTATTAATACCCCAAACATATTCAATTCAAAAGGGCCATCTATTAAATGAAGCGAGTAAATGATTAGGAAAAATACCACCAATCCTAAAATGTAAACTAAAGTTTTTGCAACATGAATACCATACATTATGGGTAGTGTTTTTATTCCCAGCTGATGATCCCCATCTTTATCCTCAATATCTTTGATGATTTCCCTCATAAGATTTATTAAGAAACCTATACTGCTAAAACCTAAGCCTATATAAAACAATACCCATGAATTAGATTTTTGTGTAGCCTCGATATAGAACAGTATACCCCATACCCACGCTACAAATATACTCACGATAATATTACCCCATAGTACAGTAGATTTGAAATGTGAAGCATAAAGATATAGCAAGGATACACTCAAGGGATATATCCATAGGTGAGAAATAAAATTTATTGTAAGCGCAATATAACCAGACACACCAAATCCTATCATAACCAAACTCCAATAATATATTTTTGCTTTTAAAGGAGAGATTTTATGAGGAATTAATGTTTTTTCAGGTTTGTTTATTGAGTCTATTGCCACATCGTATAAATCATTAATAATATACCCGCTAGAAGCTATAATGCACGTAGTCAAGACTAACAGACCCCATATAAATGGATTCATTAAGGTTTCACCATGAGTCAATAAACCAATAGCATGAAATTGTATAAAGTATTGACTTAAAATAATGATGACCAAATTGGCGGGCCTTAAAATGCTTATATAATTTAAAATTGTGGCCATTTTTCCTGAAGTCTCAAAACTTTTTCGATAATTTCACGAACACAACCATGACCTCCGTCAAACGAAGAGATATAATCTGCATATTTTAACACATCAACAGCTGCATTATTAGGGCAAGTAAAAACTCCTACTTTATTCAAAACTGCCAAATCAGGTATGTCATCTCCCATATAAAGTGTATTTAATTTTTGAATACATAAACTTTTGACTAACTCATTTAAAGCCAGACTTTTGTCTTCAACTCTATCATAAATATGGACCACTCCTAATGTTTCGAATCTTTTTCTTACGCCCACAGACGTACCTTTTGTAATGATAGCCACATGATAGCCTAAGTCTAGTGCTGTTTTGATGCCTTGACCGTCTCTAGTGCTCATGCTCCTCAGCAAATGACCTTCTTCTGTAACTAAAACCGATCCATCAGTTAATACACCATCAACATCAAAGATAAAAGTATTAATTTTAGCAAGTTTTTCATATAAATTCATGGAAACATTGAAGATTTTTAAAGGTTGAAAATATAAAGAAAAAAAGGAATCACTAATGAGCCAACATTTATGACTTTAAATTCCAAATTATTAAGAGTTGTGTCGCAAAAATAAAATCAAAATATAAAAATTGTAACATTTTAGAAAAATGAATGTTGCATAAACAAATAATTATATGCTAAATATTAAATAATTATTAATGTAAATTAATGATAATGAATATAATAAGCACGTATGCTTCAAAAAAAATAAAAAAAAAATAACAAAAGTATTGCGGAAATAAAAAATAGTCATACCTTTGCATCGCTTTTGGAAAAAGATCCAATAAAAAGTTTGAATTTTTGATGGAAAATTTTAATTGCCAGTGTAGCTCAGTTGGCCAGAGCAGCTGATTTGTAATCAGCGGGTCG
>DAIPYV010000052.1:0-18768 GCA_036782555.1 Saprospiraceae bacterium | reverse complement strand
CTAAAATATCATGGTAAAGCCATATAGACAGAGTGATCACGCAAAGCGTGATAAGAAGTGGTGCTACCTGTGCCGAAAGTGTAATATTTTTAGATCTTCTAGTAATCCTCAAAAACGTCATTTAAATCTACTATTAAATCCGGAAATATTACGCTTTGCATTGTGTCAGTTTCTGTATAGGTATAAACACGATGATACTTATTCTTTTTTAATACAAATACTTCTACTAGTTTTTCCTCCGGCATGACTATCCAATATTCTTTCACTCCTGTTTCTTCATAGATATCGTATTTGAATTGGAGATCTTTCTTACGTGTATGGGGTGAGAGAATTTCTATAATGAGGTCAGGCGCGCCATTGATACAGGCTTCTTCGATTTTTGTTAGGTTGCATATAACGCACAAGTCAGGCTGAACGACTGTAGTGGATGTATCCTTCTTTTCATTAAAAATAGGCAACACGACATCTATAGGTGCAGAAAATATTTTACAATTCCTATTCAAGAAAAAAAACGATAGTATTCTCGATAAATTCATGGAAATATTCTGATGAACTATCTTAGGTGCAGGGCTCATTCTAAATATTTTGCCACGTATGAGTTCGACCATGTATTCAAAGTCAAACTTCAAATAATCAGCATAGGTATAGGTCATACCATAATCCACAGCGGGCTCATTGACTTGATTTTCTGACATTGTAGATGAAATTTATTACAAAATAAGGTATTATTTTTAGTTCTTCAAGTAATCTTCAAAAACCTCTTTTAAATCTACTATTAAATCAGGAAATATTACGCTTTGCATTGTGTCAGTTTCTGTATAGGTATAAACACGATGATACTTATTCTTTTTTAATACAAATACTTCTACTAGTTTTTCCTCCGGCATGACTATCCAATATTCTTTCACTCCTGTTTCTTCATAGATATCGTATTTGAATTGGAGATCTTTCTTACGTGTATGGGGTGAGAGAATTTCTATAATGAGGTCAGGCGCGCCATTGATACAGGCTTCTTCGATTTTTGTTAGGTTGCATATAACGCACAAGTCAGGCTGAACGACTGTAGTGGATGTATCCTTCTTTTCATTAAAAATAGGCAACACGACATCTATAGGTGCAGAAAATATTTTACAATTCCTATTCAAGAAAAAAAACGATAGTATTCTCGATAAATTCATGGAAATATTCTGATGAACTATCTTAGGTGCAGGGCTCATTCTAAATATTTTGCCACGTATGAGTTCGACCATGTATTCAAAGTCAAACTTCAAGTAATCCGCATAGGTATAGGTCATACCATAATCCCCAGCGGGCTCATTGACTTTATTTTCTGACATTGTAAATAAAATTTATTACAAAAATACGGTAATATTTTTAATTTTTCAAGGATGTAGGCGTTTTTTATATTTTAAAAACCCAACAAAGAACGCCAAAGATGTTGAGTATTGATGACCTCTTTATTGGCTTGTATTATGGATATTCCATTTTGAGTAGCCGATATGGAGCTACTGTTAAATAATTGAATAGAGGCCGATGACTCGTCACCAGTAATCGAGATACCTTCCCAAGCTTTACCACAATTATTGGTGATATGTGCATTGTCCAATATGAGATAAGCATCGGGTTCAATAGTTATTTGACTTAGAGCCGGCATACTGAGTGTCATAGTAGAATTTTTATCTCCCTTCAGTTTTAGCGTATTACCACTCTTTATTCTTATATGTCTATCTATACCTCTAGATAGAGTCCATTCACTATCTTCATCTATTATAAATTCTGTTTTACCCAAAGAACCTGAACCAGGAAGTAAATTCGCTTCCCACATACCTCTACCAAAAGTCGAAGCGCGCAGTTTTCGGTTACAGTAGTTGATTTTTAATTTTGTCACTATGGCATTAGGGAAATTACAAAATTTCTGCCACTCTGTTTCTGTATTATCTTTAGTATAGATACCCGCATCAGTAGCGATATAAAGCCTATCATCTGATCCTTTTTGATAAACTATATCGTTAACAGGAAGATTATGGAGACTACCTTGGGGATCTGTATTGAACCAAGTATCTCCACCATCATTTGTTTGCCATACTTTGACTTGATCTTGATATCCTGTAAACGTCACCCAAACCGTAAGATGGTTTTCCGGATGAAAAAGGACAGAAGTGATAATGGGCGTCATAGCCCGACCATCAATTTCTGTATACCCATAATCAGAAAGTACCGCACCGCTATTAATTAAGTTTTGTGTAATATCCTCAAAACATGACCTATTTTTAAAATCTACTTCATTTAAGCAAGGTCCATTTATAGCTCTAAAGAGTTTGGGTTCGACGACAAGTTTTGTATTACTTTGATTTTCCTGAACCTGTGAGCCAGATAATGCAATCATCCAATAATCTGGATGCGATAGAGACACATCAAACTCTGTGAGTTGTCTGCGCCATTGCTCTCTTATAAATTTCCCTACATCAGACCTTACAATCCAAAGAGAATCCGGACTTTCATCATTTTGAGCTGGTGCATGATGAGTCCTTTCATACAGTTCTGTCATAGAAAAAATGAGTTTTTCGGATTGAGGATGATTTTTCATATCAAAAGTACCTCGTATCCAAGCTCTTTGGCCTGTAGTGGGGTCTTTGGGAAGTTTGTGTTCTGATGAAAATTTGCGACGCCAATTGTAGGCCATTAAACTGAAATTCATGCTGTAATAAGCAATGCCTGTTTTCATGTCAATCTTACCATTGTACCCATCTCCGCCATCAATAAATGTCCAAATGCCATTTCTATAAACATCAGTCCCTGTATCTTGACTCCCTATCATGATTTTATCATCAGCGTCTGCACTATCATCAAATCTATAAATCGTTTTGACTGCTAATCCTTCACTAATATCTTCACCTCCACTTGTATTCTGAAAACTCAAATCTTTGATATGCACACCTCCATCTGAACCTATCCACACTTTGTTTTCACCTGGGATAAATGCCAGAGCATGTATATCGGCATGTATGTTTCCTGAATTATATCCAGTGAGTCTGATAGCTTTATCTTTTATATTTTTCCCTCCCCAGAGTATTTCTCGACCGAAACACACATGATCTTCTTGCATAGGACTACATACTATAGGCGTCCTTGTCGGAGTAATGAATTTATTGCTGCCTCTATCTGTTTGAACCAATATCTCATCCCATTTCTTTCCATCAAATTTATAAATGTAAAGTCTAGGTATCCTTTTCCCCTTGTCCATACATGTGCCTGTAATATAAGCATACAAGACCTCGGAATTGGCATTTGTGACGGCAATGTTGATACGATCCACTAAGAATTCATCAGATAGTTTTTCTAGATTTAACCCTGTTTTGGGCCCTGTCATAGATTGCCATTTGCGGCCATCATTAGTAGAAATATAGATATCGATGCCACTAGCGTAAAGTGTAGCTGACCTATTGGGTTTAAATTCTAAGCCTTTCAATTCTCTATCTTTTTGTGGATAAAAAATCCGAGACCATGTAGGAACTGAACTTCGAGCATTAGTGGTTTTATAAACGCCTTCACTTGAGTTAATATAGAGTATATTGGGATTATGAGGATGTATGATGACATTTCTGATAGTGCCACCCTGTGCAAAATCATCGAGTAATGGTTGTCTTGAGCCGCCATTAATAGCATGCCATTTGAGACCACCGTCATGAGAACGCCAAACTCCCGCTGTAAATAAAGGTGTCATCTTACTCGGACCTCCATCGTGATTTTGAGCATGATGCCCTATACTCATCTCAGCGTCACCAGTTGTGATGTATAAGATATTGGGTGTTTGGTAATCTATGGCTATGTCAGATACAGATGTAAAGGGTAATTGTGTATCCGTATTGAGCATTTGCCAAGGCATATCACCTACTTTTCTCCATAATCCACCCCAATTGGATGCTGCATAAACTGTTTTATCAATCAAGTAGTTGGGGCTACAGCGAATAGCATGAATTTGGCCCGAACCCCCAGAAGAAAAAGCTTTTTCGGGTTTTCCTATCGGACCCAACTCTACCCATTCTAATGGATGGCAATAACTATATCCATCATCAATAAAGTTTTTAACATAAGCTGTGATTCCTCTACCAAGATGATGAGACAGACCAGATGGAAACATTTTATTGCCCCACATCATATTCATTTTTTTGAGTTGTCTGTGATGGCTTCCTTCAGACATATCATGGGGATTATCTGCATCTGTGGCAGATATGACGTCATATAAATTATAGGTTATTTCACTATATTCTACAGTGTATTGGGTATCAACCACTCCCTGCCCTAATGCCATAGTGACATAAAAGAGTATTATTTGAGATAAACCACACTTTTGTAAATAAAGAGGCATTATAATGTTTTCGTCATTCTAATCATTTTGTTTTTCTGGAGATTGTTGTCTTTCTTTTTGTTTCTTCATTGGGTTGGTCTGACCGGGACGTCCTCGTCTTCCTCCGGTAGACATAAACTGTTCAAACCTTGTCATCTGTACTTCACGTGGCCACGAATTATTGGCTTCGTTGATATCGGCTGTTTCTCTGTAGGGATCTACTTTAAATTTAACGACTTCTTTTTCAAATGCAAATACCTTGATGAATTCTTCCTCATTTAGACGCCAAATTTCGGCTGGCAGATATTCCAGTTGATCAGTACCATCTTCAAAAGTAAACTCTATGATGACCGGCATAACCAGACCTCCAACATTCTTAAATTTTAATACATAGTAATTGAAGTCACTATCCATGAAGTATTTTTCCTTGTCTGTCATTTTTTCTCTTTGCGCGTTATAGACAGTTATATCTTCGTCAAATACCTCAAATCTGTTGAAAATATTGTAAAAATCCAATGTAGATTCGTCCCGTTCCAAATAAGTTGTAGGAATATCCTTTTGATTTCTAAATCTAGAAATATGTGTCTCATCTCGTTCATAGCTTTTTTTGTTATCCTCGGCTTTTTGTTCAGGAGTACGGTTATCGATTTTGTAATGCTGCACATCTTCCAGCGAAATATCTACTGAATCTGTACCAAAGAACCAACCTCTCCAAAACCAATCTAAATCCACGCCACTCGCATCTTCCATAGTTCGGAAAAAATCATCAGGTGTGGGATGCTTAAACATCCATCTTTGAGAATAGGTTTTGAATGCATAATCGAATAGCTCACGCCCCATGATCGTTTCACGCAAAATATTGAGTGCTGTCGCGGGTTTGGCATAGGCATTGGGGCCAAACTGAATAATATTTTCTGAATTAGTCATTATGGGTTCTAAACGCATGGGGTCGCCCTTCATATAGTCCACTATTTTATGAGCCGGACCGCGTTGGCTGGGATAGTTTCGGTCCCATTCTTGCTCAGCCAGAAACTGCATAAAAGTATTTAATCCTTCATCCATCCATGACCATTGGCGTTCATCAGAGTTGACTATCATTGGGAAGTAATTGTGGCCCACTTCGTGAATAATTACAGATATCATACCGTTTTTGATGCCTTCAGAATACGTTCCATCAGCATCAGGTCTGCCATAATTAAAACATATCATGGGGTATTCCATTCCATTGGAAGCTTCTACAGATATGGCCACTGGATAGGGATAATCAAATGTCCTAGCTGAGTAAGACTCTAATGTATGGGCCACTACCTTAGTTGAGTACTGTTCCCAAAGCGGGTTGGCTTCTTTGGGATAGTAAGACATGGCCATCACATCTTTGCCACTGAGCTTGACAGCCATAGCATCCCATATAAATTTTCTCGAAGAAGTCCAGGCAAAATCCCTAACATTCTCAGCGTGAAATATCCATGTCTTTTTTCCAGTGTCCCGGTTTTTTTCAAATTCTTCGGCTTCAGCCTGTGTGCGGATTATTATTGGGTTTTTGTATGAGTTTTGAGCCCTATTCCACCGCTCCATTTCTTTTGAAGATAGTACTTTGTTAGCATTTTGTAAAACGCCGGTAGAAGCGACCATATGATCAGCGGGTACTGTGATTTTGACTTTATAGTTTCCAAAGGTCAATGCAAACTCGCCTCTACCATAAAACTGTTTATTTTGCCAACCTTCAAAATCTGAATAGACGGCCATACGTGGAAACCACTCTGCCATGGTGTAAATGTAATTGCCGTCCTTTTCAAAATACTCGTATCCTGATCTTCCTCCGATAAAACTTCGTCTATCATGAATATTGAAGCTCCAAGCTATATTAAATTCAAACTTCTCACCTGGCTTGATAGGTGTAGGTAAATCGATACGCATCATCGTATAATTAATGGTGTAGTTTAAGCTTTGTCCTTTGGCATCTTTAACATGATGAATGTGGACACCGATATCCAAATCGTGTCCATGTATGCGTTCAAGCTCACCTGTTGACATCCTTTCTCTAAGATTTGACGTTGATATTTTAGGCGTTTGCGAGTCTTTATCTCTTTGATTTTGATCCAACTGCAGCCATAAATACTGAAGTGGGTCAGGTGAATTGTTATAGTAAGTGACTTTTTCCTGTCCTTTTATAGATTGATTGTCATCATTAAGTTCTACTTCGATGTCATAATCCGCTTTTTGCTGCCAATATTGATGACCTGGCGCACCAGCTGCATTTCTATACACATTAGGTGAGCGCAGCATCGTACCCAGTTGCTCAAATTTATGAGCGTGTTTACGTGTTTTATCTTGAGACCATGCACTAGATAATAAACCAATATACAAAACTGTTAAAATTAAAAACTTCATATTCATTTACCAAAATTTTGCTTCTATCATCAACATTAAAGACATGCCCAAAACTACCGAAGATACAAATAAGATTGTATCTCTTTTTGATGGCCTGAAAAAAGAATGTACCAATGCCGACAAAATTAAAAATACGATAACTATTAAAATCTGTCCAACTTCTAGACCAACATTAAAAGCTAATAATGGTTGAAAAATAGAAGCTTCATTGCCCAATAATGAACGTAAAAAGTTGGAAAAACCTAATCCATGAATCAAACCAAAAAACAAAGCCATCAAATAATTTATATTGACATTGGACTTAGGAACTCGTGGTCTATAGATATTGTACAATGCTGTAAGAGCTATAGTCAAAGGAATTAAAAACTCTATCAATGGCTCAGAAACCGATACAACATTGAGTGTGGCTAAGGCCAAGGTAAGGGAGTGGCCCACAGTAAAAGCAGTTACTAATATAAGTATGGGCTTCCATTCCCTCCATGAGTAACTACTCACCAAGGCTATAATAAAAAGGATGTGGTCAAACGCGTTAAGGTCTGAAATATGTTCTAATCCCAAAGTGAAGTAAAGCTCAAATGTGTTCATATTTTGATTTTGCCCGACAAAGAAATGACTATTTTTGTTTATAGACAAATATATTCGAAACAAAGCCGCAAAATTTATCGTTCATGTTGTAATTTTGAATATTTTTTATGCCCATCGTATATTGTTTTCTATTTTTGCTGAGTCATCTTCCAATAATTGATGGGGGCCAACATCCTTTTTATGTCTCGGTGACTGATGCGCATTACAAGAAGAACACCCGCTCTCTTGAAATAGCTCAAAAAGTCTTTTGGGACGATATGGAAGAGGCTCTTAAAAAGAATTATAAGACTTCATTAAATTTAATGAAAGGAACGCCGAAAGATAGCTTAACTATATGGTTAAAAAATTACACTTTAGGTCACCACGAGTGGAAAGTCAATGGTCAAAAACTCATTTTAGAGTATGTAGGATCTGAAATAGAAGATGATGTCATTTGGCTCTATTTATTGGCCAAAAACGTGGGTGAACCCAGAAAAATTGAAATCAAAAACAGCCTATTGACAGACTATTTTCAGGACCAAAAGAATATCACTCATTTTTATCTTAATGAAAAACCCAAGTCGATCATCACTTACAAGAAAAGGACATGGGGCGAATTGAATTTCTAATATATAGCCTATAAACAGCTAATTTTATAATGTCAAAACCTAAAAAATTCTTGCAATTTCCCATTATTTTTTATCTTTACGCTTGTTATTATTTTTATTGACTTTATATAAGCTATCGTGATATCAGACGACATTAAAAACATACAAACTTCTTTAGTGAATATTTCAAAGCATTCAGATTGGAATACTTTTGAAAAAAACAAGGCATGGTTTGAACTGTTCAGCATTATACTTGAGCAAGCCACATCAGAAGAAAAACTGAAATTTACAACCTTATTTTCGAGATTGGCCTACGTAGGTGTCAAATATAAACTACCCAAAAACCTTTTGCATTACTGTCACATATTCCGCAAAGGTCACGAAAAAGGGCTCATTAAAAAATCCACTGAAGCCTATTACGAAGAAATTGGCCACTACGTATGTGCACAGCTATCCTATATACTTTGGCAATTACCTGTAAATAAAGACGCTATTACTGAAAAATGTGAAGTCTATTTTATGGCTGACAAAAGAGCTGTCATTGGATTCAAACATATAGTGGAAGCTGTTTTATTTGACATAAATACAGAGGCTAAGACACTACACTTTTATGATGAAGAAGCCCCCACAGAAGAAAAAATAGCCTTATACGATATACATGATAAAAATGAACTTTTTTCTTCTAATATAGATTCTATCCTTCGCCACTTTACACTACCTATACACATCAATTTTGTAGATACTGAAATACGCGAAGACGGTATATATCTTCCGATGGGTTGGGTCCTTTCGCCCGATTTTTTAATGGATGTCACCTCCATATCTGAATGCTTTAAAGATTTCGGAGCCGAACCTATGCTTTACCTTATTTCAAAGTTTAAACCACAAGATTTTACTTCGGCCTTGATGATTGGAAATTTGGTGAATTTTATGCTAGATGAAATCATACACCAACCCGATATTCCATTTAAAGACTTGCTCAAAAAGATGTTTCCAATAGACCCTTTGGGTTTTGCCCTTTTAGATGATGAAGGTATGTGCGACCTTATGGCTAAACTTCAAGAGCACTACAATAACCTTCGTCAATCAATTTTGACAGATTTTAATAAATTTGAAATTTATTCTAAAAACATCTATTTAGAACCATCCTTTTACTCACGTGATTTTGGTATTCAAGGGCGTCTAGACTTGCTCCACCAAAAGTCGGACAAAATGACCTATGATATCATAGAACTCAAAAGTGGCAAAACCTTTAAACCCAATACATATGGCATCAATGCCAGTCATTATATTCAGACACTACTTTATGACCTTATGGTACAGTCCGCTTTCAATATTCGGACCAAGTCTTACAAATACATACTCTACTCTAAAGAAGCCGTTAATTCTATGAGATTTGCGCCACCTGTAAGGCAACAACAATATGAAGCTATGAAACTGCGCAATGATATCATATCTATTCTGCAAGCCTTAAAAGATGTCTCAAAAACACAAAGCATATTAGGTTATATTAAGCCACCCAACTTCCCCAAACTAAAGGGATTTAACCAACAAGATATTGAACATTTTTATAATATGTACAATGGTCTAGATACCGTAGAAAAAGCTTATTTTGACCATTTTACAGCTTTTATCACAAGAGAATACACATTGGCACGGACGGGAGAGCATGGCATACATAAATCTTATGGTCATTCGGCCCTTTGGTTGGAGAATGAGGACGAAAAAATAGAACGTTTTGCCCTTTTGCGTCGCCTCAATATATACGAAAATAAGTCTGACCAGGAAGATAGTTTTATTGTATTCAAAAGGGACGACAATGACAATACTTTGGTCAATTTTAGAGTAGGTGATATCGCTGTACTATATCCTGTCAACGAAGATAGCTACCGCCCCATCTTAAGTAATCAAGTTTTTAAGGGCTCCATTACTGAGATATCCTACAATCATGTCACAGTCAAACTTCGGAGTAAACAGTATAATCAGACACTCTTCCATGACAATCTCTATTGGAATATAGAATTAGATAGTTTAGATAGTGGTTTCAATATGATGTATAAAAATCTTTTTGAGTGGGGCCGCTCTGATAAGGAATATAAGAATCTGATATTAGGAAGAAAAACACCCGAAGTAGGGTCAATAAAATCCATCTATGGATATAAAGATGGCATGACTCAAGTACAGTCTGAATTGATGGACAAAATCATTGCTGCAAAAGACTATTTTTTACTTTGGGGGCCACCAGGAACGGGAAAAACTAGCGTCATGCTCAAAAACATTGTAGCTTATCTTTTCCATAACACGTCTGAAAACATCTTATTATTGGCTTATACTAATAGAGCTGTGGACGAAATCTGTGAGGCCGTGACCCAAATTGGTGAAGAAATGACTCATGCCTTCATCAGGATAGGTAGCCGATTGAGCACCTCTGAAAAGTTTCATAACCAGCTCCTCGATGTGCAAATCAAAAAGATGAGTTCGAGAAAAGAAATTGTCGAATTATTGAAAGAAAAGCGCATCTTTATATCTACCATTTCAAGTTTTTATAACAAACAAGAAATCTATCTATTTAAACGATTCGATACAGTCATCATAGATGAAGCTTCTCAGATATTAGAGCCTATGATTTTGGGCTTGTTAGAACCTTTTAAAAGACGTATTCTCATCGGAGACCACAAACAATTGCCCGCTGTGGTGGTCCAAGATGGTGTGTCTAGTCGTGTCAATGACGAAAAACTTGAATCCATAGGTATATTTGATGCCCGTACATCACTTTTTGAACGGCTCTTTATGCAATTGTCACAAAACGGCTGGCATCATGCATATGGTATCTTGCATGAACAAGGTCGGATGCATCAAGATTTGATGGCTTTTCCCAATGAACATTTTTATCATGACCAATTGGCCATCTTACCCAACAACGCGAGACAACTGAAAACACAATTTTTTGAAATATTGGCAGACAGGGACAATTGGTTGAGTCACCGATTACTTTATATATCCTCAGAAATAGATCCCAATATCAACTGGAAAACCAATGTCTTTGAAGCTGAGATATGCCATGAAATAATAAAATCTATCATTGCCCAATATGAATTGAACAGTAAACAATTTCACCATAACTCCGTGGGCATTATCACTCCTTATCGAGCACAAATTGCACTTATTGCGCAACAATTGGCTTCCTTACCGGAAAAATATAAAGAAAAAATCACTATTGACACAGTAGAAAGATATCAAGGTAGTGCGCGGGATATCATCATCTATTCATTTTGTGTCAATAAAAAAAGTCAATTGGATACGCTTGTATCTCCATCAAGAGAAGGTATAGATAGAAAACTCAATGTGGCGCTAACGCGGGCCAAAGAACAAATTATCTTAGTAGGTTGTGAGGATATTTTGCGCGAAAATGATACTTACGGAGTACTTTTGGATGCAGCTGTGAAGCATGAAATGGGGTAAATAAAGGTATCTGAAATTAATCCTACCTTCCCAAGACTCCCTGAATTTGGCAAACACCTTTTTTCAGTAATCTGTTCAATAATTTTAATAGGAGGATAGCGGTAATGTAAGCGTCCCCGTCAGCGGTATGCCTGGCTTTAGTGATGATGTTGTATTTTTGGCACAGATTATCTAATGTATAGTCCATGGGGTTGATGTGTGACTGACCATAAGGATCGTCAAGTCTTTTAGCTAGTGTGGATGTGTCTATTTTTTTATTGAGAATGGGGCCACCTCCATTCTCTTTGGAGAGTTTTTCCAACATAATCCAATCAAAAGCGATATGATGTCCCACTATGATACCATCCTCTAAATATTTAAAAAACTGTTGGGCAGCCTCCTGAGAAGAAATACCCCGTTTGTCCGTTTTAATCAATCCGTGAATACCTATGGCGTGAGCGTCCTTTTCTTCCCTAATCTCTGTCATGACCTGAATGGCGATAGCTGATGAAATATCCACTACATTATTTTTTACTCGAACAGCTCCGATAGTTAAAATGGCATCTTTGATAGTATCTAAACCTGTCGTTTCAGTATCTAATACCACAAAATCTTGTTGAAGAATATCTCCGACATTATTTTTTTTTGTGAATATTGATTGGTAATCATTGTACCAATCCTCATAAATAGGCGTTTCTTTCTTAAAGATATTGTTCCACCAAGATATCATAATACGAAGCGAACTTTTATAACTTTTTGAATATCGTCAATGGGCTGAAAGGCATTGCGCAATTGAACTCTGTCCATCTTATCCATATCCGTAGGCTTGATATATCTACCGCTATCTTGGTTTTTTAATCCATGGTTGGTTCTAGCTTTAAGTAATGTTTCAAAAGCCTTAGCGGCAAAACCAAATAATTCAGCATTGTTAGCATCCATTTCTGCCAAACGCTGGAACCTATCTATGGTGCTGTGTATTCCTGTAATTCTGTATTGTAATATAAATAGTCGTGCAGCATCCACAAGTGGCATCATAGCTCTAAGTTTGATATCGAAAGTATCTTTATGCTCTCCCGATTTTTCTACAACAAATTTTCTAAAAAATGACAGTGGTGCTGGATTGGACAAAGCATTTTGAGCGAGATGTCTCAAAAATACTTCTTGCTTATCTAAATGTTTGAAAATATACTGGCTCAAATCTTCTGTCAAGGTCTTATCTCCATACACATTTCTGTAATCAAAAAATATGGTACACATCATCACTTCTTTCTCCCCAGGCTGATAGATCCATTTATGAAAAGTATTTTGCCATTCCTCTACTGTCTGGCAATACATAGGATTAGAAGCCATCATATCGGCAGGACAGTATTCAAAACCAATATAATGCAGACTATCCGTAATTTCTTTGGCCAGTTCTAATAACCTTTCCTTCAAATTGGGTTTTTCTGTATTAGCTCTGTAAATAATTGCATTATCTTGGTCAGTCAAAAGGAGTTGTTCGCCACGGGCCATACTACCCAAAACCAAAAATGAATAACGAACATCCTGAAAATATTCTGCATCAACTTTTCGTTCACAGATTTCTATGGCTTTTTGCAAGATACTGTCGTTGATTTCAGAGGTCACATCTAGTACAAATTTCATAGGTGCATCACTACTCATATACCTGTCTATGATTTTGTCTAGAGCCAAGCGAAGATGGCGTAACTTTTCTATAGTCTCCGCTTTTTGTACACCTTTAATGATAGATGCTGGATTATCAGATTGAATGACTACTAGATCATGCTTACTCACTATCCCTTTTATGGGTGTTTGGTCAGTACCATCCTCAGTCATGATTAAATGATTGATTTTATGGCGCAACATGGCTATTTGAAGCTCTGCGAGCGTCATCTGTGGTTTTACACAGAACACAGGTGACGACATGATCTGGGCAACAGACTCTGTTTTAAAAATATCACCCGCTACTACTTTATTCCGTAGATCCTTGTCTGTCACTATTCCTATAGGCTTATTCTGATCATCGCACACCACTATAGAGCCTATCTTTTTTAGAGCCATGATGACAGCAGCATCCTTGATAGAAACATCTTTTTGAGTAATTACAGGTAAAGGTCTTCCTTCTATGGCTATAAAATCTGTAAAAAAATAATTGTCACTACTAGGCTGCAGAGGAATTTGCTTTTGATAATATTTATTGCCAACACCGACGGCAAAATTAGTAGCAATGTAGCGACTTATCTTGGGATTTTCGTCCATAATGGGCTCAAAAACCGCTGTTGGAATACAATACAATAAACTCTCTTCTTCAGCAACGGCCTTGAGCAGATAAGGTGACTGCGCTATAAGGGGTCTCAATCCCAAAACATCACCTTCATCACATACTTCGACCAAGGTACCGTCTCCTTGATATAAGTGTAGTGCCCCATCATTGACGATGTAAAAGTGAGACAAAGGAGCATCACCGATATCAAACAAAACTTTGCCCTGTGGCAAATATTGAACGGTACACTGACTCGACACATTCCATAGCGACTCTTTGTCCATCATATCAAATGGTGGAAACAGCTTAATAAAATCATATACTCTATGGACTATTTCATTTTTCATAAAAGTGCCGAAATTAAACCGTAAAGTTGCGTAAAAATATTGATACAAAAAATGATTTACGTCATTTGAACCCGCATTATGGATGTGATATATGTAAAATGAAAAGAAAATCTTTAACAAAGATACCGTTAAATGGAGTCAGTCATGTATAAATCGCTACTTTTTAACAAAAATGGAACTACAAAATTATTTTTTTTGCAACAATATTGCATTTGCTTATGTTTCTTGTATTAATTTTGTACCGAAATATCAAAAGATTAATATTTATAATATGCTAAAGTTTTTAAAAGTAAACCCGGATAGAGCTGGATTTTTTGTATCTATGTTATGTGCCATTCATTGTGCTGGCGTACCCGTATTGATTTCTGTCGGAGCCTTGAACACTTCTACTTGGTTACATAACCACGCCATTGATTGGTTAGTGATAGGATTTGGAGTAGTAGTAGCTTCCTATTCTATTGTAGGAGATTATTTGAAAAAACATAAAAACATCAAACCCTTGTTGTTAGCTCTTTTAGGTTTTGTGTTCTTATTTGTAGGTATGATAGATCATCATGGATGGATGCTGATGTTTAGTGTTGCAGGTGGTCTTTTAGTAGCTACATCACACTATATTAATCATAAATTGACACGCAGTTGCTCACTTTTTTGAAGGTAGACATAGTACATTCATGATAGTCATACACGGCAATCACTTAAATAAGAAAAATGAAAAAGCCCCAAGTGCATAAACACACTTAGGGCTTTTTTAATATATCAACGAAAAAAGTACCTTTAGTTTTTCTCCATCAATGCTTTTCTAGAAAGTCTCAATTTGCCCGTTTTAGGGTCAGTCCCAATAATTTTAATAGTGACTTTATCTCCTACTTTTAATACTGAATTGACATCTTCTATCCTCTTGTGATCTATCTCTGACACGTGAAGTAATCCACTCTGACCAAAGAATTTTACAAAGGCGCCATATGCTTGAATAGATTCTACTTCCGCTTCATACACATCACCGATAGAAGGTGTAAAAGCTATACGCGCTATGGCTTCCTTAGCGGCATTGAGTCCTTCAGCATTGGTACTAGCTATAGTAACAATTCCCTTATCCCCTACTTCTTCAATATTGATGATAGTATTGGTCTTGGCTTGAAGTTCCTGAATAATCTTACCACCTGGGCCTATCACAGCACCAATATAACTCTTATCTATGATGACCTCTTCCATACGTGGCGTATGTGGTTTGTAGTCAGCATTAGGCTTATCCATACACTTGGACATTTCATTTAAGATATGCAGACGGCCTTCTCTAGCTTGACTCAAGGCCTTCTCTAGAGTTTCGTATGGTAATCCATCTACTTTGATATCCATCTGACAAGCTGTGATACCTTCTGTAGTACCCGTTACTTTGAAGTCCATGTCTCCGAGCGCATCTTCATCACCTAGAATATCCGATAAGATAGCTATTCTACTACCTTCAGCAATCATACCCATGGCAATACCAGAAACTGGTCTTTTGATCTGCACACCACCATCCATCAAAGCGAGAATTCCCGCGCATACTGTGGCCATGGAAGAGCTACCATTAGATTCTAAGATGTCAGACACTATCCTTACTGTGTACGGTAAATTGTCAGGCATTACTTTTTTGATGGATCTACCCGCTAAATTGGCATGACCTACCTCTCTACGACCTGGTCCTCTACTTGGCTTCACTTCACCTACAGATAATGCAGGGAAATTATAGTGTAAAATAAATTTTTCATTGTAGTGGTCCAATGCATTATCTATTAACATTTGGTCCAACTTAGTACCTAATGTCAATGATGTCAAAGACTGGGTCTCACCTCTATTGAAAATAGCACTTCCGTGCGCTGCAGGAAGATAGTTGACCTCACACCAAATAGGTCTGACTTCATCTAAGTTACGACCATCAAGACGCTTTTCAGTATCTAATACCATCTGCCTGATAGTATCTTTTTTCAATTTGTCATAATATTCGCTTATTTTAGAAGCTTTTTCTTCAAGATATTCTTCACCTTTTTGCTCTAGGATAGATGCTTTTAACTGAGTACCTATATCTTTAAATGCATTTTTGCGTGACACCTTGTCTAAACTTGAAGCCGCCACTTCATAAATTTTATCTCGTGAAATCGTTTTTATGAGCTCCTTGAGTTCTTCATCCACTTCAGGAACTACTTCTTCTCTTTTGACTAATGCCTTATCACCGACCAATTGTGCTAAGTCCAATTGTACTTGGCACTGAACTTTAATTGCCTCGTGAGCCACTTTTAGTGCTTCGATAATTTCCAATTCTTGACACTCGTCGGCCTCGCCTTCTACCATCATGATATTTTCCATAGTGGCAGCCACTATCAAATCTAAAGATGCTTTTGCAAGCGCTTGTCTTTCGGGGTTTATCACATATTCACCATTGATTTTGGCCACTCTTACTTCTGAGATTGGACCTGCAAAAGGGATATCTGAAACCGCCAAAGCAGCTGATGCTGCCAAAGCTGCATAACAGTCAGGCATATTTTTATCATCACCAGAAATCAGATTAATGATAATCTGAGTTTCGTTCATGAATCCATCTGGAAACAAAGGTCGCACTGCTCTATCGACTAATCTTGATATGAGTATCTCATAGTCAGAAAGTCTCGTTTCACGTCTGAAAAAATTGCCCGGGATTTTACCCGCAGCTGCAAATTTTTCCTGGTAGTCCACAGATAGTGGAAAGAAGGATTGGTCTGGCTTGGCTTCATAATTGGCCACTACAGTAGCCAACATCATGGTGTTTTCTACTCTCACGACGACAGATCCGTGTGCTTGAGTAGCCAATTTGCCAGTTTCTATGACTACCTCTTTTCCGTCAGGCAGTCTAAATGATTTTGTGGTAGGAATGATGTTTCCCATAAAAATTAATAAATTAATAAATTAATAAAATATAAGATATAAATTTTTAGACACCTAGACTCATCAAGATATCTATATAAAATATTTTAAGTTTCAACAGGAGGCGGTTTATTGAAGCCCTAAAATAAAATAAGAAAGTGCAAATATAAGTTTTTTTTGTAATTGGTAAAGTATTAAAGGTTAATAAAAATAAAAAAGGGCGAAATTTTCGCCCTTTTTTATTACTTTCTGATTCCTAACTTCTCAATCAGGTCTCTGTATTTTTGAATATCTCTACTCTGTAGGTAGGACAACATTCTTTTTCTTTTACCTACAAGCGTCAAAAGACTTCTTTTGCAAGACATATCTTTCTTATTTGTCTTGAGGTGTTCAGACAATGATTTGATTCTATAAGTAAAAAGGGCAATTTGACCTTCTACAGAACCTGTGTTTGTGGCAGAACCACCAAACTGAGTGAAGATTTCATTCTTCTTTTCTTCTGTTAAATAAGCTGACATTTAATTTAATTTTTATGGTTTACCAATGTTACAAAACCCAAGGATTTGTATTTAGCGCCGCAAAGGTAAGACATTTTTTTAATTCAAAGTCGATATTTAATCATTATTTTAAAAATAAAAGGATATTAAATCAGATATTCGGCAGACCTACAATACTAAAACCATTAATGACATTTATCATGTGTTTGGGTCTTTAAGCGTTTTTGAAAAATATATCAACTTTTTTATGCTAAAAAAAATAATACCCTACCAAATTTGAACTATCCTTATAATATTGATAAACATTCAAAATAAAATAGTATTTTTGCATTAACTTTATATTTTTAACAAAACTTACTACAAAAAATGTAGTTATGAACCCAAAGTTACTCATTGTTGATGATGACATCACGCTTAGTGCGATGATAAAAGAATATCTGGAAGCAAAAAGCTTTATTTGCGATTTGTTTCACAATGGATTTGACGCATTGGAATCCTTCAAAAAAACCAAATATTCGTTATGCATCTTGGATGTGAAGATGCCTATGAAGAATGGATTTGAATTTGCACAAGAAATAGTGGTCTATCGTCCTGAAATACCCTTTCTGTTTTTATCGGGAGAGGCTGATAAAGATGCTAGAATAAAGGGACTTGAATTAGGTGCTGATGACTACATGATCAAACCATTCAGTATGCACGAACTTTATTTAAGAATAAAAGCCATTCTCAAACGCGTCGAATCACCACATCAAAACCAAAAAACAATACGTGAATATACTATTGGAGATTATGTTTTTTATTCGGATATTAGGGAGTTGCATCATCCTCTTATAAATCATAAGTTGAGCGAAATAGAAAGTAAGCTTTTGCAACTTTTTTGCAATGCTGAAAGTGGCGTTATATTGCGTGACAATACATTAAAACATATATGGCCTGAAGAAAATTTATTTAGGGAAAGGAGTTTAAATGTGTACGTGAGCAAATTGAGAAGTTATCTAAAGCAAGACACCAAGATTGATATTTTGAACATTCATGGTACGGGCTATAAGATGATTGTCAAGTCGTAATTGCTTTCAATTCAAGCACTAAATCTTCGCATTGAAGTTTTAAGGCAAGAAGAATATCTGTGCAATGCTGAGGAGACTGGGCGGTATTATTCTCGCACATATTTTCAATTTCTTGAGCCAATTGAGAGACTCCATCATTGCCTAAATATTTCAGATGACTTTTTAAAGTGTGCGCGGAAATAGCTGCATTTTCGAACTCATTATTCAATACAAAGTTTTCTAAGTCTGATACTGATTTAGGGATTTCGACGATCATCATAGCTAAAAATCTAGCTACCATTTCATCCGTTTCAAATAGATCTTTAAGTAGAGATGTATCCACCATTGTCAAATATTTTAAAAATTTTCTGAACCAATTCATC
>DAIPYV010000051.1:0-18914 GCA_036782555.1 Saprospiraceae bacterium | reverse complement strand
CCTATCAAATTTGTAAAGACTGGGTATATATTGAAAATCAATCACATCCTCAAAGTATTCATCATCTAATGGAATGAGATAATTCCCTTCTTTGTCCACAAGAATTTTAATAAAGTACGAAGGTAAATAATGATCATTATTTCCACTATAATTTGAATGATTGAATACTACACCGACAGAGTCATTTTCAAATATCTTAACAACTACTATGGGGTTTCTACCAGTGTGTGCGGCTACAGCCGGCACTATCAAAAACACAGGATTTCCGTCTATGTCTTGTGTCATAACATGGTCGTTGGATTCTGCAAAAGTTGATGGGGCATTCTTATATAAATTATTTTGACTAAGTACAGTTCCATCTGGTAAAATGCGCATCCACCATTTTGACAATGGGTTGTTTTCATATTTTGGATTAAGGGTTGTTTCATGAATGATGATTTGTCCGGAATTTGCAAAAGAAATCATAAAACCAGCAGCAATGGAATTATTAAACCTTCTCGCATTGTAAGACTTTTGGACCAATATCTCGAAATCTAAATTAAGGGCTGTATAAGTAAATATTTTACTATCGGGTGTAAATTCGCTAATACCCACCATAAAAATGGTATCGTTTCTTACATTAATTCCTTCCTTATATACATTAACTCCAGTTAATTCAAAGGTATTAATGATTTCACCATCACTATTGTGTTTGTGTAATACTGTAAAACGTTCAAAACCATCAGCTGTAGATCTTATAAAAGGGCTAGGAGTTATTATAGTGTTTCGATTCTTGTTTAATACCACATCTGAAAAAGCTGAGACTTTAACATAGGTAGTGTCATTGTAATAAGTACGAAAAAATGTTTGGGCTTTTACATTACCAAGTATAAAAAACTGAATAAAAATATATAAGAGAATAAACCTAATAGGATATGCCATGACTATAATATTTAAATAGAGCTTGCCCCCATAGAAAAGGACAAGCTCTTAGTTTATTAAAAAATTAATGTTGGACAATAACTTTTTCTACTTTTACAATTTCATTGTCCTTTATCACTTGCAAAATGTAAATACCATTACTAACATGATTGACATACATGGTTGTTATGGTTTTGTCTATGGCTCTTGCTTCTATTCTTTTTCCGAACATATCCATAAGTACAACTTGATATTGTGAGCTGTGATCCACGTAAGACAATTCAATATTTAACTCGACAGATGCTGGATTTGGATAAATGGAATACCTTACAGGCTCATTATTCTCTTTTTTATATGTTCTAAAGCTTATGTTTTCTGGCAAATCTATCTCAGGCTCCACCATCATCCCCGTTAAATGATAATGTAGCCAACGTCCGTATCCAGAATAAACATCCTCTGTTCTTGCTACACGTTCCAGAAGGTTCAATTCATTCTGTGTGATTTGACGCTCTGCAATGCTTTCCAATTGGTTAATTTCACTATATTTTTGTGCATTGTACCCTGGATCTGTCAATTCATTATGACTAAAATACAAAATTAAAGATTGCACCAACTCAGCATCACTGTACTCTGCAGTATAGGGACTTAACACTGAAATAGCTGCATCCTTTTCATCATTCTGTCCCAATAATAGCGCAACGGACATGGCAAATTTTAAATTATTATAGCTTTCAATTAATTCATTGAGTGTTTCGATGGTGTTTTCTCTTTCAGTTTTGAGAAAACAATCTACATATCTCTGAAGTGCATAGTTGAGAAACATGCTTGTTCTTACATATTTTTGTAAGTCAGCAGTACTGAGCTCTCCAAAAAGCTCCCTTTTTTCATCCAATTCATTGAGAATTGTGATTTGTTGAAGTATGTAGTTTAACAATAGCGTTTTATCACACCCCATATTATCTATAAGGGTTTGCCATCTTGGAAGTTGATTAGGACCTGACGACCCACCACAATTAGGAGTTCTTGGTGTATTACTGAAAAGTACAGTATAATTTCCTGGTGTAACAGGTAATAAACATTCATCAATATCATAATTGCTAGGTACCCAATACTCCATAGGTAATGGACTATTATAGACAATGTCATCACCTGAAGTGTTAAAACAATTGGCTCGTGGTTTTCCAGACCACCCTTGCATGGTTTCTATTGTTGAATTGTTTGGTACATTGATAGACCACCATGTAGTATTAAAACAATTATTGTCGAATTCAAAGGAATTGTTTGCACCGTAAGGGAAAATACCACAATCTGTATAATAATTATTATTCTCGCATAATTGAGTTCCTTGATTTCCATTAAAATATAGACCCTCTGGATAGCCGCCTGCATTTCCAGAATATGTATTTCCTTTTAAAACATATGCACTATTAGATGCAATATAATTTCCCCAGCTGTTATTTGTGTAAATATTTCCTTGTGAGCTTACCACACCTGATAGGGCATAAATTGCTCTATTATTATTTGAAAAGATGTTTGTAGTCGCAACTCCACCACCAAATACACTAAGTTGGTTAATACCATGGAATAAAATCCCTAAATCACAATTATAAAAAGAACAACCACCATTTACATTTACCGCTGTATTCATAGCCTGAATCCCAGCCGTGCTACAATTATTAAAAGAAGAGCCCTCAGTATAAAGTAATGGCGCATTCACTAAATCAATACCTATGGTGGCATTAGTTACTGAGATATCTCTTAAATTAAAGTAAGATAAAGATACGTTGTCTATAGTTATAGCCGTATTTGTGATATTTTGAAAATTTCCACCAGTTAAATTAATGTAACTATTATTACCATTAAGTGTATGCGAACAATATAGACCATAGTCAGCATCCATTACAGCTGCTGCGGCACCTAACATGGTAATGCTACCTCCTGCAACTGTTATTCCTTTCCATTTGCCTGAACAACTTCTCAATGGTCCTGATACTGTTAAAGTGCCTCCGGTTTCTATCATTATACCAACGCCTGGAGCAAATAATACCTCAGCTGAGGATATGTTGAGAGCCCCTCCATTCTTAATGAACAAATCAGAAGTAACTAAATATATGCCATTACTCCAGGTCTGAGAGTTATTAATATTAAAATTTGTTATCACAGTATAATTTGAATTATCAGGACTACATGGCCCAGAACTAAAATCTTCGACGCAACGACTTGCTGCCCAAGAACTAACGGTGAAAAACATAAGGAAAAGAGTAGCTACAAATATTATTTTGCCCCCCCCATTTTTACAGAATAAAATTTTACATTCATGATGAAATGATTTAAATGATTAAAAAAAATAATTAGAATTTTAAGTGAGGTTTTTATTTTTAAATAGTTTAAAGCACAAATATAAGCTCTTTAACATAAAATAACAAACATTTTCAATGTTTTAACATTTTAAATGCTTTAGAATAAATTTTTACAGCAAAAATATGCAACGTGATAAAGTAGAGTTAAAGTTTATGTTTTTATATTAACCCCAAATTAATTAAAAAATCATTTATAAAAATTTTAATTAAGCATAACATGACAGACCAAGATAAAAAATTCAAAGAAGAATGGGAGAAAAATAAAAGTTTGGGCCGCTGGGTTTATGGGTTAAAACACGGTTCTGTTTTTGGTTTTGTTGTTTTTTTACTTATTCATCTTTATCAACTCAAAGATGCTTCTTTTTCAGAAGTTTTTTTTACAGCCAAAGCACGAGAACAATTGACCACGATGATTGTGGCTGGTATAGTCGGATATAGCACTATAAAATGGTGGATGAACGAAAATATCTATAAAAAGATATTAAACAGAGGTTAATGAATTGTCAATAATCATAATGTATCTGTGAAATATTCACTCTTATACCTCCTCCTAAATAGTGTTGATTTCTTGTGACATCTGTGGTCCTTTGTCTCCACATAGCTTGAATATCAAAAAAGTAATTGTGTCTAAATTCATATGTGGTGTCTATATAGAGGGCATTAATTTTATGCTGAGTGCCTTGTCCGGTAAAGTTACCAAAATCTTGTTGCCGATTTTCGTAGGGTAATAAAACGTTACCACCCCAATTTTCGTTGGTGCTATCTTCACCATATATTGTATGCAAAAATCGACCTTGGAGATAAACTTTATCGTTGGGTTTGTATCTTATCATAAGTATAGTTTCTTTAAAGTTGGCACCTAAAGGATGTGCTAATGGTTGGTGATAGTGACTATAGTTGGCTATGGAATAACCTGTCACTTCTTGCATGCCTCTGTGTGTAAAAGTATAAGGTCGTATGGTGTTATATTCCATTTGAATATCCAAATGGTCTATACCCAAAGCATTGATATATTTTAACCCGCCTTGTAGTCCATATTTATTGGCCCACCACCCGTTACCGGCTAACATTTCGTTGAGTTTAAATTCATTAAGAATGACCTGTCCGTACAACGATACATTTTTTACTGCATTATATTTAATATTGAGACCTACAATCATGTTGTCCGGGCTTCCAAGGTAGTGTTCTACAGCTCTGTAGAGAATGACAGGATTGAGATATTGGAGTTCAAAGCCATTTTGTCGCGCAAAAACTACAGATTCAAAGATACCTATTTCAAATTTTGTAGAGGGTTTGTAAGATAAATAGTGTGTGGATTTAAATTTTTTTGGGAGAGCGACATCACCACTTATGGCTTGGGGTGTCGTAGGGGAAAGTTCCGCAAAAATATTTTGATAGTGAAATTTCCACATGCGCGTATTGATACTCATATAAAAATAATTGGGCCCTAAGTCACCTAAGAGTAGTGATCTAATGCCATTTCCTATAAAATGATTGCCATGCCCCATTTCCATTTGAATACTTTTAGTAGCGTTAAAGCCCACAAAAGCCCGGGTATGAAAAAAATCATAACCCCTAAGATTGTCTATCACACTTGAATTGTAGCGTTTGTAAAAAGCTTGGCTTGGTATGGCTCTAAAGTTTGTGGCTCGCTCGTCCACATAGTCCAGATAGCTTCTTTGATTTTCCAATAATTGGGTGTAAAGGTACACTTTGTCATCTATGTAAGACCTGACCTCAATACCACGTGTATTTTGAAATATGATATTTTCATTATTCACTTGATTGTGATAAGAGACTTGCAGTATGGGATTAATGTAAAGTTTAAAATTTGGGGTTTCTAATTCTAAAAAATTGGCTTTTGTTTTATAAAAATGTTTCCAAACGGGTGTTCTTTCGTAATTTTTTCTATTGAAAATATTTTGTAAATCCCAACTACTATTATTTATTTCTTTTCTGAAACCTAATGAATCTGTAAGAATGTCCTTTTGATGTCCATCATTATTCAAAAATTCAATATTGTCATGTAGTATATGTCTCAAGTCGTAGATATCTTTCGATGTAAGCTCAACATGGGGATTAATATGTCGTAATATTTTGATTAATTGTTCGCGACTATAATTATTGATACCATTAGTCATTGTTGTATCCAAAACCCGCATAATTTCCATCCTATCGTAAGTATGATAGGCTTGGTCTCCTCTTAGCATGTAGGGTGATTGACTAAAAATAGATGTTTGAATCAAACCTACGAAAGTCAATAAAAATAAATTCTTCATTTTTCAAAAGCCTTAATAATTCGCAAAGATGGCAAAATATCTTGTTTGTAGGAAAATAATCTATTAGAATATATTCAGGTTGTTCAACATATTTATTTAAAATGCGACTGTGTTTCTAAATTTGTTCATAATTATCAGGAAGTCATCTTATTAATATAGGAATATAAAATAATCTTAAATGAGTAGAAGCTATAGTCATATTATGCTTATCAGTTGAAAAGTTAACATGATGTAAAATATAAGTCAAAAATTTACAAAATTGTAATACCTTTGCACCTCATATCAGGATTATATTATGCTTGAAAAATTTAAAGTTAAGTTTGCCTTATTGGAACAGGCGTGGCAAGATTACAGAAGGAGGAATCCAAAAGAATCCACGCTAGTAAAATGGGGTGCTATTTCTATATTGAGTATATTGGCTTTAATATTTTTATTGGTATTTTCAGTTTATATTGGTATTTTTGGTTCATTGCCTAATAAAGAAGAATTATCAAAAGTTGAAAATGCCAATGCATCAGAAATCTACTCTTATGACGGAGTATTATTAGGAAAGTTTTTCACAGAAAATAGAACAACTATCGAATTAGATAGTATTTCGCCTTTTCTGATTACCGCATTATTAGCTGTAGAAGATAAAAGGTTTTTCGAACATAGCGGTGTAGATTTACGCTCATGGGGGAGAGTTGTCAAAGGTGTTATTGCGAGAAAGAAAGGCCTCGGAGGAGGCTCTACCTTAAGCCAGCAATTAGCCAAAAACTTATATCCGCGAAGAAAATATGGAATAGGGCCTTTGGGTATATTTATCAATAAAATTAAAGAAAATATTATTTCGATTAGACTCGAGAAAATCTACAATAAAGAAGAACTTTTGACTATGTATCTTAATACTGTTCCTTTTGGAGGGACAAGGTTTGGAATACAAGAAGCATCGCGCTATTTTTACAATAAAAGACCTAGTCAACTCACGCCAGATGAAGCCGCCACGTTGATAGGTATGCTCAAAGCTACTACGGCATTGGATCCAACTAGAAACCCTAAAAACTCTAAGAAAAGAAGAGATGTGGTATTGTCTCAAATGCTTAAAAATAGTGATTTTAGATTTGATTCTAAGAAAATGCCGCTGGTCTCCGAAAAAATCAACTCGGGCGCTATTTCAAAAGAAGAATATGATATTTTAATAGAGACGCCTATAACGGCCTCTCAGTATGAGGGAATAGGGAGTAATGACGGTTTAGGAACATATTTTAGGGAGTTTTTGAGAACGAAGGAGCTTCCTAAAATACTAAAAAATATAACAAAAGGAGACGGCGAAACACCTTACAATATCTATACTGATGGCTTAAAAATTTATACCACATTGGATTCAAAAATGCAAACACATGCTGAATCTGCTGTCTATAAACACATGTCCTATATACAAAATGAATATAATAAACACTGGAAAGATTATAAAGAAGAAAAGCCATGGGGAGATGATAAGTGGATAGAGGAACAAGTCAAGAAAAGTCAAAGATATAAAGCCTTGCTAAAGGCTGAAAAAAGTGAAGGATATATTGATTCCATATTCAGTACACCCACTAAAGTGACTGTTTTTTCTTGGAACAAAACTCCAATAGAGGTAGATACTCTTATGACTCCACTAGACAGTGTACGACATTATTTTACTATGCTTAATACTGGTTTTATGGCCATGGAACATGAAAATGGTTATATTAAAGTATGGGTAGGAGGTGTTGACTTTAAATATTTCAAATATGATCATATTCTCAGTACACGACAGGTGGGATCTACATTTAAACCCATAGTGTATGCCGCAGCTATAAAGGAAGGCATAAGTCCTTGTGATTTTATTCATAACAAAGAAGTGACTATTGGTGATTGGTCACCTAGTAATTCTAATAATAGATATGGTGGATTTTATTCAATGACTGGTGGTCTTGCTTATTCTGAAAATGTCATAGCTGCCCAATTAATAGAAAAAGTAGGCATACAAAAAACCATTGATTTGGCCAAAAAACTGGGCGTTACGTCAATTTTACCTCGCGAATTTGGTATCAGTTTAGGTTCTGCGGAGACATCTCTTTTGGATATGATGAAGGTTTATGGTACTATGGCTAATGGAGGAAAAAGACCGAACCCTTCAGCTATTGTAAGAATTGAAGACAGAAATGGAAAAGTTATTTATGATATTGAAGACAGAAAAATCACAAAGCCCTTACCATTAGTTCAAGCTTTAGATAGTATTCAAGCGTACACTATGACTCGGATGTTAGAAAGTGTAGTGATATATGGCACAGCTAATGCTTTTAGAAGCCAATATTGTAATCATTGCAGTTTTGCGGGAAAAACAGGAACAACCCAAAATCATGCGGATGGATGGTTTATCGGTTACAATCCCAAATTAGTTACAGGAGTTTGGGTAGGTGGACCTAGTCCAGCTGTAAGATTTAGAAGTATGACATTTGGAAGCGGTGCAGCATTGGCCTTACCCATAGTAGGTGAGTTTTGGTATCGATTGAGTATAGATAAAGATTTCGCAGCTATGACACAGTCGAAATTTAAAACTAACGAAGAGGTTATTTCTAAAATGACTTGTCCTCTCAGATTAGGTTTTGAACCATCAAAGTACTATGCTGTTATGGAAGACTCATTACTTAGAGACTCTATGGTGCGCACTGGTTTTAAAGGACTGAATGATGTAGTAAATGAAATATATCCTAAAGAAAGTGATAAAGAAGAAGACATTAGGGAAGTGAAGACAGGAGAATCAGGTGAACAATAAAATTTTAAACTAAACAATATTATAATGGCGACTCCCAAAACAGTGGCTTTCCATACGCTAGGGTGCAAACTTAATTTTTCAGAAACTTCAAGTATCAGAAGAAGTTTTGAAGACCAAGGTTATTCAGCTATTGAATTTGAACAGGGAGCTGATATTTATGTCATCAATACATGTTCAGTCACAGACTTTGCTGATAAAAAATGTAGGTATGAAGTCAGAAGAGCCCTAAAATATTCTCCTAATGCTAAGGTAGTGGTAGTAGGTTGCTATGCTCAACTTAAGCCTCAAGAAATTGCAGAAATCCCTGGTGTGGATTTAGTGCTGGGCGCAGCAGAAAAGTTCAACATTCTAAATTATATTGATGGTATATCAGCCTCATCCGATAAAGGTATGGTGGTAGCCGGTGACGTTAAATCAGCTAATAGTTTTGTAGATGCTTTTTCATTTGGGGATCGTACACGCTCTTTTTTAAAAGTTCAAGACGGGTGTGACTACAAATGTAGTTTCTGCACCATCCCACAAGCTCGTGGTGCGAGCAGGAGTGATACAGTGGCCAATGTCGTAAATAATGCCCAAAAAATAGCGGATTTAGGAGTCAAAGAAATAGTATTGACAGGTGTCAATATAGGAGATTTTGGAAATGGCACAGAGGTGATAGAAGGGGTGAAGCCCAAAAAACAAGATCTTTTTATTGACCTCATAAAGGCATTGGAACATGTAAAAGGAATACAAAGATATAGAATATCTTCAATTGAACCCAATCTTTTAACTCAGGAAATTATCCAATTTGTGGCCACTTCTGAAAAATTTATGCCACATTTTCATGTCCCTCTTCAATCTGGTAGTGACAATATACTTAAAGCCATGAGACGAAGATATAAGAAAGAAGTCTACACTCAGATGGTTTCATGGGTCAATGAAGCAATGCCTCACGCCTGTATTGGAGTTGATGTCATTGTGGGTTTTCCAGGGGAGTCAGAACAAGATTTTTTAGAAACTTATCATTATTTAAAAGATTTAGATATTTCTTATTTGCATGTTTTTACTTACAGTGAGAGGGCCAATACTCTGGCCGCTGAAATGGGAGATACTGTACCAATGAATATCAGACGAAAAAGAAACGAAATGTTAAGAATTCTCTCAGATAAAAAAATGAGGTCCTTCACTGAAAGATTCCTTAACTCTGACAGACCTGTCCTTTTTGAGCAATATAAGAAAGATGAAGGAAATATAGGCCATACCGATAATTATATTAAAGTACTAGTAAAAGATGAATTACCTATCACAAATGAAATCCATAATATCAACTTAAGCTACATAGATACCGATTATCATTGTGTCGTGGGTAAAAAAAAATTATAACATAACACACCAAAATGAGTATTGTATGCATCTAAAAAATACACTCATGAAGATCAGTGACAATACTTATCAGATTTTAGCGATTTTGTGGTCTATTTTGACTCTTTATCTTTCCTTGGCATCATTAAACGATGTACCCAATTTAAATGTTTGGGATATAGTAGGGTTTGATAAACTTGGCCATTTAGTTTTTTACGCTATTTTTGTGATGTTATGGTGTATGGCAAAATGCAGAAAAAATAAGAAAAAAATAAATTTTGTATTTTTTTTTACCATTTTTTTTGGTATATTTATAGAATGTTTGCAACTTTACATGTCGAAAGGAAGACTTTTTGAGTTTGGCGATATATTAGCCAACATTTTAGGTACATTTTTCGGCATAATATTATTTAAAAAATTTATTAATTAACACCTTATGTTTAAAGAATTAGAAATAACTGGGACGGGAGTCATGTTGTTTTTACTTTTTCTCACACTTGTCATTTTAGGGATTGTATATTTCTTCAGGAGGAAATACAATAGCTACACAATGGACGGTTTGATAGAAAGCCATAAGAATGACGGTGCCAAACTTTTGTCTAGTAGAACAAAGTTTCCTGAAATGGACGTATTTAAAAATACAGGCACATTTTTTAATGTCGGTATGACCATGGCCGTGGCTTTAGCTTTGGCCGCTATGAGTTGGACTGTTTATGACAAAGTTATTGACGTCAATCTAGATGACTTGATTTGGGAAGAGGACATCGAAGTAGATATTCCAAGAACTGCTGAACCACCACCACCACCACCACCACCACCACCGCCGGTGATAGAGGAGGTTCCTGATACTGAAATCATAGAGGACCAACCTGAATTTCAAAGCCAGGATGTCACTCAAGATGATGTAGTGGAGGCGCCTGTGGAAGTCAAAAAAGCACCACCACCACCGCCACCACCACCACCGCCAGCACCTGTTGAGGAGGAGATATTCAAGGTAGTAGAGCAGATGCCACGTTTTCCAGGAGATGGTTGTGATAATAAACCCACAGAAGAAGAACGTAAAAAATGTGCCGATATAGCTATGTTGACATTTATACAAAAGAACCTTAAGTATCCAGCTATAGCCAGAGAAAATGGAGTGGAAGGTACCGCCGTTATACAGTTTGTCGTAGAAAAAGACGGCTCGATAGCTGATGTAAAAATAGTGAGGGATATTGGTGCTGGATGTGGCCAAGCTGCCCAAACTGTCGTAGAATCTATGAATAGTATGGGTAAAAAGTGGGTGCCCGGCAAACAAAGAGGACGCCCCGTAAAAGTACTTTTTACACTTCCTGTGAAATTTAAGTTAGAAGGATAGTATTTCTTCTAAAACATTATATGAAGGAGAGTTGTCTGAATTGATAATTCTCCTTTTTTATTTATATTTTTTTAAAAATATGAACATTAGGCGCTCTAAATGAGTTTATGTTGCTAAACAATTAGTCAAATAATATGATACACGGACTAATTTGATATGGCTATGAGATTGTCGACCTTCATCTTAATTATATTTATTTGTAGCTCTTTTTGCTTTGGACAAAAAGTAACTGTGTCACGTGACATTAATATTAAGGGAAATTTTTCTTATGATATTTTACCTAATATAGGAGGCAATGTCATATTTTATCATGATAGATCCAATGAACAGTCATTCGAAATATTTGATTCTAATTTTAGATATATCCAAACCATCTCGCCTGAATTCGAAAGACAAGGTTTCATGCCTATTGGAATTGCTTCTCTAGATTCTACTTTTCATTTTTATTACAAGCACATGGATCAAGGAAAAGTCCATTATAAAGCCATAGCTTACAATAAAAATGTAGCTGTTGTGGACTCATTTACTTTTGCTATTATGGATAAAAAAGATGAACTGGGGAAGCCAGCATTCATTTTCTCGCAAGATAAATCCAAAGTGCTCATATTTAATCCCAATGAAAAAGGTATTTATTTAAGATTAATTGATAATAGAAATTTTGAAACTTACTATGAAGGCTTACTGACTATACCTGGGATCAACCTGAGGAGTGATTTTAGAAAAATAGTTTTGACCAACGACGGTATTTTTTATATTTTCACACAAAAGAAAACATATTGGGATAAAAAAGAAAGTAAGCATTTTCAAATTATTGAGGTAATGGGTCCAAGAGAGTACTCATTAAAAAGTTTTTATCCCAATATCGATGAAATAACCCAAGTTTTATGGTCATATGACGAGATTAATAAAAAAATAGCTTTATCTGGCTTAACTTCCTATTATAATGATGAGACAAGAATCTCAGGATACTTTGGAGTTTCAATAGATTACAGTAAGAGTGATATTTTAAATGAGGTGTTTATACATAAATTTTCTTCTGATTTCATAGGTGAAATTATCGGAAAGAAAAATAAAAAATTGAGAGGATTACCTGATTTAAGGATAGCACTTATGGAGCTGAGACAAGATGGGGGAATTGTATTGTTTACCGAATTTGTGAGAGAGTATGTACGCAGGTCTCAGGTCATGACAGCGGGGCAGTTTGGCGCTTTCCCGTCGAGAGGTTATATGGATTATTATCATGAGGATGTTTTGGTTTTTGCTACATTTCCCAATGGCGAAGAACATTGGCGAAAGATTTTATTTAAAAAGCAGTATTCTCAGGATGACGAAGGGGCATATTCGTCTTTTTTTATTTTCAAAACGCCTTCGAGACTAAAACTATTGTACAATGACGAGATAAGAAATAACAATACCGTTAGTGAATATGTACTAGACTCTGTAGGTGATTATGAAAGGAAAAGTGTCTTGAGCACAGAATATCAAAATTTAAGATTGCGCTTTGTTGAAGCGGAACAAATTAGCTCCAAAACGCTCATCGTTCCGTCAGAAAAAGCCTGGAAAATAAATCTTGTAAAGATTGAATATCCATAATGAATATTAAATTACTCCTTATTTGTACCTTTGTCCATTATTTAAAAAGTATTAATAAAAATGTATAGAAGTCATAACTGCGGTGAGCTTAGGATTACCCATGTAGGTCAAGAAGTGACCATTTCTGGTTGGGTTCAGAAAAATAGAGATTTGGGAGGATTGACATTTGTAGACGTTAGAGATAGGTATGGTATCACACAGTTGGTATTCAATATAGATGAAAATGAACCTTTGTGTACACAGGCCAGAACTTTAGGTAGAGAATACGTCATCCAAGCAATGGGTATAGTCCGTGAGAGGTCAAGTAAAAACGCTAATAGGCCTACAGGAGACATAGAAATAGATGTACAAACTCTAAAGATACTAAATGCTTCTAAGGTACCCCCATTTACTATAGAAGATGAGACAGATGGTGGCGATGACATCCGTATGAGGTATAGGTATCTTGATATCAGACGAAATCCGGTACAAAATAATATTATTTTTAGGTCAAAGCTTGCAATAGAAACTAGAAAATTTTTAGATAGTCAAGGCTTTATAGAAGTAGAGACCCCAGTTCTGATAAAAAGTACACCTGAAGGTGCCAGAGATTTTGTGGTACCAAGTAGACTGAATCCTGGTCAATTTTACGCTTTGCCCCAGTCTCCTCAAACATTTAAACAAATTTTGATGGTAGCGGGAATTGACAAGTACTTTCAAATAGTCAAGTGTTTTAGGGATGAAGACCTAAGGGCAGACAGACAACCGGAGTTTACTCAAATAGATTGTGAAATGTCATTTATACATATAGAAGACATCCTCAATACTTTTGAAAGTCTTACAAAACATTTGTTTGCCAATATGCTTAATGTTTCGCTTCCTGACTTCCCGCGAATGTCTTATGATGACGCCCTGAAGAAATATGGGTCGGACAAACCCGATTTGAGATTTGATATGGCATTTACTGAAATAAATGATATTGTCAAGGGCCATGGCTTTAGTGTTTTTGATGAAGCTGAATTGGTAGTGGGTTTTTGTGCCAAGGGCATAGCTGAAGAATATACTAACAAGTCTATGAAAGACCTTACCGAATGGCTTCAACGTCCCCAAATCGGTGCTAAAGGATTAGTTTATGTCAAGTATCAAGAGGATGGTAGTATCAAGTCCTCTGTAGGCAAGTTTTATACGGAGGAGCAGCTGCGAGTGTGGGCAGAAAAAATGGGCGCTACCAAAGGTGATGTTTTGTTCATACTGTCCGGAGAAACTGATAAAACTCGAAAACAACTCAATGAACTTCGACTAGAAATGGGCCGTAGATTAGGTCTGATGAAAGACGGTGATTTCAAACCTTTGTGGGTAGTAGATTTTCCATTATTGGAATGGGATGAGGACGCAGAAAGATTTCATGCTATGCATCATCCATTTACATCACCTAAAAAAGAAGATATATCTCGTATGCTTAACGGCGACCATGAGACCATGAAGAGTCTAAGAGCTGACGCCTATGACTTAGTCATCAATGGAGCTGAAATAGGAGGTGGATCTATTCGTATTCACGATAGGGAATTACAGTCAAGGAATTTTGATTTGCTTGGATTTACTAAGGAAGAAGCCGAAAACCAATTTGGGTTTTTAATGGGAGCTTTTGAATATGGCGCACCACCTCATGGAGGTATCGCTTTTGGATTTGATAGATTGTGTGCTGTAATGAATGGTCAGTCATCTATCAGAGATTTCATTGCATTCCCTAAAAATAATCAAGGCAAGGATATGATGATTGACGCTCCGTCTGTCGTGCATACGCAACAATTGGATGAGTTATCATTAAAGCTGAACTTAAAAGGATAATTTTTTGCACAAAACAATATTTATAAAAAAAAGCCCTTACAATTCAATTTATAAGGGCTTTTTTGCTTATTCCTCAACATCATCTTCGACTGCTTCAGTCGGTCTATATTTGTCTTTGATTTTATTTTCTATCTCCAAGGCTAGCTCTGGATTGTCAGCCATAAACTGTTTTGCACCCTCACGTCCTTGAGCTATTTTTGTGCCTTCATAGCTAAACCATGAGCCACTTTTGCCAATGATATCTGTTTCTACACCCAAATCAACAATTTCTCCATTTTTAGAGATGCCCTCTCCGAAAACGATATCGAATGTAGCTATCCTGAATGGGGGTGCTAATTTATTTTTTACAACTTTAACTTTTACAGGATTCCCTACGGTATTTCCTTCCTTATCCTTGATAGCTGTTCCTGATTTGCGTATATCTAAACGGACAGATGCATAGAACTTCAATGCATTTCCACCCGTTGTCGTTTCAGGATTACCAAACATAACCCCAATCTTTTCTCTCAATTGATTGATGAAAATACAACAGCAACCTGTTCTGCCTATTGTCGCTGTAAGTTTTCTCAGCGCTTGAGACATCAAACGCGCCTGAAGTCCCATTTTAGAGTCACCCATTTCACCTTCTATTTCACTTCTAGGTACTAATGCTGCTACAGAGTCAATGACGATGATATCAATAGCTCCCGAGCGAATAAGATTTTCGGTGATTTCAAGAGCTTGCTCACCGTTATCTGGTTGTGATATGAGCAATTCTTCAGTATTGACACCGAGACTCTCAGCATAAAATCTATCAAATGCGTGTTCGGCATCTATTATAGCGGCTATGCCGCCTTGTTTTTGACATTCAGCTATGGCATGGATAGCTAATGTGGTTTTTCCCGAGGATTCAGGACCATATATTTCTACAACTCTTCCTTTAGGAAAACCATTAACTCCTAACGCTATATCAAGACCTAAAGAACCCGTAGGAATCGTCTCAATTTTGACCACCTGTTTATCACCCAATTTCATGATTGTACCTTTTCCATAAGTTTTATCTAACTTATCCATGGTAAGGGCCAAGGCTTTTAATTTTTCTTCTCTTTCTTTAGACATGTGACTTTTTATTAATTGTGCTGCAAAGATATAAATATTTTGTATATATTTTTAGTAGATATGTAAAATAATTCATCTATTGTGATAAGCTTAAGTAATTTAAAAATTTATTTTTAAAAAAAAGTGAATATTCATTGGGCAAAAGAGAATATTCCTTTATTTTTGCGGCAATTCAATAAAATAATAATAATGAACTTACACGAATATCAAGCCAAAGAATTATTAGCTTCGTATGGGGTAGTGATCCAAAGAGGTAAATTAGCACATACAGTTGAAGAAGCTGTACAAGCTTTTAAAGAACTTCAAGAGGAGACAGGAACAGAGTTTTGTGTGGTAAAAGCCCAAATACATGCTGGTGGTAGAGGAAAAGGAGGTGGCGTAAAACTGGCCAAGAACATGGATGACTTAAAGCAGCACGCTGGCAATATTTTAGGTATGATGCTCAAAACACCTCAGACGCCAGGTGGTATGGAAGGTGAAGGTAAATTAGTACGTAAAGTCCTTATAGCGGAAGATACATATGCACCTGACTTTGACGCATGCAAAGAGTTTTATGTCTCTATATTGATGGACAGAGAGTCAAAAAGAAATGTTATCATTTACTCTACAGAGGGTGGTATGAATATCGAAGAAGTAGCTGAACAAACTCCACACTTAGTTCATAAAGCTTATATTGATCCTCACGTAGGCTTAAGAGATTTTCAAAAAAGAGAAATTGCTTTCAATTTAGGACTTTCTGGGACAGCCTTTAAAAATTTTATAAAATTTATTGGTAATCTTTATGATGCTTTTAAAGGTTCGGATGCTTCACTTTTTGAGATTAACCCTTGTCTTAAAACCGCTGACGATAGAATTATCGCTGTGGACAGTAAAGTTACTTTAGACGATAACGGCTTGTTTAGACATCCAGATTTGGAGGCATTGAGGGATTTTGACGAAGAAGACCCTACAGAAGTAGAAGCTCAAAGCTATGGACTTAATTATGTAAAATTGGATGGCAATGTAGGATGTATGGTGAATGGAGCGGGATTGGCTATGGCCACAATGGACATTATAAAACTTTCAGGAGGATCTCCAGCCAATTTCTTAGACGTAGGTGGTACAGCTGATGCAGCCAGAGTAGAGCAAGCCTTCAGACTTATATTGAGAGACAATAATGTCAAAGCTATTTTAATCAATATATTCGGAGGTATAGTGAGATGTGACAGAGTAGCTCAAGGAGTAGTAGATGCTTACAAAAACATGGGTAACATCAATGTACCTATTATCGTAAGATTGCAAGGTACTAACGCAGATATTGCTAAAGAATTAATAGATAACAGTGGTTTAGAAGTTCAGTCAGCTATACAACTTCAAGATGCCGCAGATTTGGTAAAAAGTGTTATTTAAACCCTAGGTTTAATCAGTTTTGTGAAATGCCCAACCCTAACCAGTTTTAACCATAACTTTTACAAAACGAATACTTTGAAAATGCGAGCTTAGGTTCGCATTTTCTTTTTTATGCCTAAAATATTTTTTGCAGACTAAACGTACTTAAAAATGCCACATTCTTATACACTCTACGAACTCAATGAATATATCAAGAGAGTCATAGCACTCAATTTTGCAGAGTCTATATGGATCAACTGTGAAATATCCCAAGTCAAAGAGGTGAGAGGTAATGTTTATTTGGATTTGGTACACCATGACGATAAGACAGATGAAATCAAAGCACAAATATCTGCTAATATATGGTATAAAAGTTATCTCTTTATAAAAAATAAGTTAGGGGCATTACTTCCTTCTTTATTAAAAGAAGGTACACATGTTCTCCTCAAAGTAAAAGTCGAGTTTAATGAACGCTACGGTATAAAACTCATCATTGAAGACATCGATCCATCATTTACTATAGGGCAAATGGAGATGAATCGTCAAAAAATACTGCAAAGACTCCAAGAAGAAGGTCTTATACATCTCAACAAACAACACCCTTTATCAAGTGTTTTACAAAGGATTGCTGTTATATCTTCAGCCAATGCAGCTGGATACATTGACTTCATCAATCACCTAAACACCAATACATACGGCTACAAATATTCTACGACTTTATATTCAGCCGCTTTACAAGGATTAAATACTGAAAGAGAAGTTTGCCAAGCATTGAGAGAGATAGAACAAAATAAAGAAAAATTTGATACGATAATCATTATTAGGGGTGGTGGGTCAAAATTGGATTTAGCTTGGTTTGATAATTTTAATATAGGGAGTCTTATTTCCAAAAGTTCCCTACCTGTTATTACTGGTATAGGGCATGACATTGATTCTACAGTTACAGATATTGTGGCTCATACCAGTCTGAAAACACCCACTGCCGTGGCTGATTATCTTATCAACCACAACCTAGAATTTGAATCTGAATTAATTCAAAAAAGCTATTGGATAAGTCAAATGGCACAGCAATTACTAAAACAACAACAATTATCCCTTCAAAATATTACGCAAGAAATATTATGGATACCCAAAGATAAAATTAGAAACGGCTATATGATCTTGTCCAATATTCAGAATATGATATATCAAGGAGTTTTAAGAAAGATTCAAAGTCATATAGATAAATTGATATTATTGGATAAAGAAATATATCTCTCTCACCCTGAAAATATCCTAAAAAAAGGATACACCATAATAAGACAAAAGAATAAAATATCTAAAAATTCAAAGGACTTGGATCTTCATCAAAGTTTTGAAATACAATTTATTGATAAAATCATAAAAATAAAAGGAAATGAATAAGAAATTAACTTATGATAGTGCATTTAAAGAACTTAATAATATTTTAAATCTAATGCAGTCTGATGATGTGGCCCTAGATGATCTGGAAAAAAACATCAAAAGGGCCAACGAACTATCTGAGTTCTGCAAGGAAAGACTAAGAAGTATTGAAGATGAAGTTCAAAAAATGGTGGGACAAAAAGAGGATATCTGATATCGGTCGCTGATTTGTGCAGTGAAAATGCCTAAAGTAGCGTAGCAGATTATTAAATAATATCTTAAACCTGGCTATTTAAATATGATTATTTTGGTAGTACTATTTTTCTTACTGATTATTTTTATTCTTGAATGTCACATAAAATCGAATTGGACAAGTGAGCGTGGCAAATTATTTCTAGTAATTTTTGAGTCAACGATTACGGTATTGTCCTACTTTATTATTAGGAATGAAATGTTAAAGGTGTATGAATTTGACGGATATCGAGAAGTAGGATTCATTGTAGTCTATATTTTGATATTTACATTGATATATTATACAGCCAAGACGCTTTATAAATATTTTAAAATTGGGAGATAAATTTATTTTACTTCATAACGCCCATACCAAACAAGGCAAAATCATATTT
>DAIPYV010000050.1:0-19135 GCA_036782555.1 Saprospiraceae bacterium | reverse complement strand
TAATGGTGGTAAATAGAGCCACAGGTACAATAGAACATAAGATATTTAAGGATGTCCTAGACTATTTTGATGATGGAGATGTTATGATATTCAACAATACAAAGGTTTTTCCAGCCAGACTTTATGGTAAAAAAGAAAAGACTGATGCACAAATTGAAGTATTCTTGCTGAGAGAGCTTAATGCAGAAATGAAACTGTGGGATGTTTTGGTAGATCCAGCTAGGAAAATTCGGGTGGGAAATAAACTTTATTTCTTGGACGAAAATGAAAAGGAAATCATGGTAGCTGAAGTTGTGGACAATACAACTTCAAGAGGCCGAACAATCAGATTCTTTTTTAACGGTACTGATGAAGAGTTTAAATCTGCACTAAAAAGCTTAGGCTCTATGCCCCTACCCAAATATATCACAAGAAGCTCAGACGAAATAGATTATGATAGGTATCAAACCGTATATGCTAAGGAAACTGGAGCTGTCGCAGCGCCTACTGCGGGTCTGCATTTTACAAAAGAATTATTAAAAAGATTTGAAATAAAAGGAACAAACCTAGCTGAGGTCACGCTGCATGTCGGTTTAGGTACTTTTAGAAGCATCGATGTAGAAGACCTATCAAAACACAAAATGGATGCCGAGTATTACACCGTATCCGAACAAGCCTGTCAGATAGTCAATGATGCAAAAAACAAGAACAAAAAAGTGTGTGCAGTAGGTACTACATCAATGAGGACTATAGAATCATCAGTAACAGCTAATGATTTATTAAAACCATCTGAAGGGTGGACCAATTTGTTCATATATCCTCCTTATGACTTTAGTATCGCCAACTCTATGATTACCAATTTTCATACACCCAAGTCAAGTTTAGTCATAATGATTGCGGCATTTGCAGGATATGATTTGATTATGGAGGCATATCAGCAAGCTATTAAGGAAAAATACAGATTTTTTAGCTATGGTGATGCTATGCTAATAATCTGATAATTAATACATTAATCTGTTTTTGCATTAACTATACTTTATTAATACTAATATTTTATATTAATCAGAAACATATTTTTTAAATATTGCGTTATATCAAAGATTTATCAAGTAAGACAAATTATTAATTCACTTTAACACTTATCCAACAAAACATGTATTGGACACTAGAATTAGCCCACAACCTTGAGGATGCACCTTGGCCTGCAACACGTGACGAACTTATTGACTTTGCTATAAGGTCTGGAGCGCCTCTTGAGGTCATAGAAAATCTTCAAGAATTAGAAGATGAGTATGAGCTTTATGAATCTATGGAAGACATTTGGCCAGACTATCCTAGGAAAGATGACTTTCTCTTTAATGAAGATGAGTATTAAATCTTTTCAAGCTCAATTGGTTTAAGGAATAAACGTATGACGTTTTTTTTAAAAAAAGTCTTGCCGATTAAATATCAGTAAGACTTTTTTATTACGACTTAGACATCTATATATTTAAAACATAAAAGTTGCCGATATAAAACCAGCAAATGACAGAAGAAAGTAAAAACATCTTTATTGTAGCCATAGACGGCTTTTCATCTTGTGGCAAATCCACTTTAGCCAAGCAATTGGCCAAGCAATTTGAGTTTGTCTACGTAGATACAGGAGCCATGTACAGAGCCGCCACCTTATTTTTTTTGGATAACAATATTGACATCAATGACATCAATGGGGTAAGTACCACCTTAGATAGCCTAAATATCACTTTCAAAAATATAGATGGTCAGAATACCACCTTTTTAAATGGTGAAAATGTAGAAGATAAAATAAGAGACATTAAAGTGTCATCTTATGTGAGCGAAGTGGCAGCTATACCCGCTGTGAGAAAAAAAATGGTCTTCTTACAAAAACAAATGGCCGCTTCACCCGGATTGATAATGGATGGCAGAGATATAGGCACAGTGGTCTTTCCACACGCTCATTTAAAACTATTTGTGACAGCTGATGCTAAAGTCAGAGCCAAAAGAAGATATGAAGAGCTTTTAGCCAAGGGACAATCTACTAGTTTAAAAGAGGTGGAAGACAATATCAATCATAGAGACACCATCGATACCCAAAGAAAAGACAGCCCTCTAAAAAAGGCTGATGATGCTATTTTGATAGATAATACTCAATTGAGCATTGATGATCAATTCCATTTAGCGGCGAGATACATCAAGAATCGAATGGCAGACAATAAAATAAATTAGTATGTCTGAGTTATTTTAGCGAGGTGCAAGATATGGTAAAATCTTCTCACCCTCTTCTTGTTTTAAATTCCTGATACGAGATATGTGGTGTGCTTTCTCAAAAGGTCCGTGCTGTTTACGGTATTTAAGAATTTTAGTAGCAATATCTTTTGTAAAGTAAGGGTGTGTGACGAAATCTTTGTATTCTGCTGTATTTATATTTATAGGCGTGACTTTTGAAACATCTACTAGAAAGTATTTTTCGAGATTTAAATAAATGCTGTCATTGATTTTGGATATTTCTAGCAACTGTTCTTTACGAATATACCCACCCAACTTCCTCCGATAGTCTAATATCTTATATGCCAGATAAGGCCCTATGCCTCTGATAGCTATCAATTCGAGACTATCCATAGAGTTGATATCTTGAGGTATATTAGGTTTATCTGCGTAATTTTTTGATATCGAATCTTTTTTGAATACAGGGTAGCTTGGAGGTTTTACAGACTCGAAACGAGCCAAATCTTTCAATTCATTGACTAAATTTGTATCTATCCCATAAATACTTTTCAATTTCTCTAAGTCTTTAATTTTTCCGCCTTTTGATCGAAAATTTATAAGATTTCTGACACTAAAAGAGCTAAATCCTAATCTTAATAAAGAATCTTCTGCTAAAGTATTGGGGTCAAAAGCAAACTTTTCTTTAGGTTGGGACTTTTTAGATCCTTTACGAGATGTATTAAAATCAGGATAAAACCCATCATCTATATCATCCAAAACTTCCATACTATCTACAGGCAGGTAATAGTGAGAAACATCCATATGCTGCTCTACAGGAAACTGATACGTGTACCATCTCACGCCTATCATCACAGACAATGACAATGCCAAAAAGGTGACTATACCTCTTCTCTCTTGTTTTGTAAATGCTATAAAATCTTTCATAATTTATGTTATCTACATAATAGTCGTAAGTCAACAATTATAAACACATTTTTTATTAAAAGTGTTGAAAACAAAATTGGCTATTTCGGCCATGTAAGCCTTCAGACCCTAATTAAAAAGATAGAACCTTAATTGTAAATTGCGTAATTTGTTATAAACACATTAGTCTTAAAAATTATCAATTCTTTATAATTTTAACTACCTTTGCGGTTCAATATCGAAAGTATGTCACACATAGTAGCTATAGTAGGAAGGCCCAATGTTGGTAAATCTACATTTTTTAATAGATTAATTGGTGAGAGGAAAGCCATCATAGACAATGTAAGTGGCGTCACGCGCGACAGAATATATGGAACATCAGAGTGGAATGGCCAAGAGTTTACAGTAGTCGACACAGGAGGGTACGTCAAAGGATCCTCTGATATTTTCGAAGCTCAGATAAGACGGCAAGTTGACATAGCTATAGACGAAGCACATGTGATATTGTTTTTGGCTGATGCGGTGACGGGCATCACTGATTTGGATATGGAAATAGCCCGTAAGCTACGCAAGATATCTACTAAAGTCATCCTAGTAGTCAATAAAGTAGATAATCCTGAAAGAAATATATTGGCTACAGAGTTTTACAGTTTAGGTTTTGAAGATACAGCTTTTATAGCTGCAATATCAGGCAGTGGTACGGGAGATTTGCTGGATATGGTGGTCAATAAACTACCTAAAGAAGAGAATAAACCAAATTTGGATGAAAACATTCCCAAAATAGCTATTGTAGGACAACCCAACGTAGGTAAATCTTCTATGACTAATGCTCTACTAGGTGAAGAGCGAAATATAGTCACAGACATACCCGGAACGACAAGAGACGCTATCTATACACTATATAATAAATTTGACAAAACCTTTTACCTCATAGATACTGCAGGGATAAGAAAAAAAGCTAAGGTGCATGAAGATTTAGAGTTTTATTCAGTAATAAGAGCCATCAAAACTATAGAGGAAGCTGATGTGTGTATTCTTATGCTTGATGCCACAGTAGGCTTGGAATCACAAGATTTATCTATCCTAGGTCTAATACAAAAACGTAAAAAAGGCGTAGTGGTTGTGGTAAACAAGTGGGATCTCGTGGAAAAAGAGACCAATACTGCCCGAGATTTTGAAAAAAACTTAAAAAATAAAATTCAACCCTTTGATGATGTGCCTGTTCTGTTTACATCTGTTTTGGACAAACAAAGAATATTTAAAACCATAGAAACGGCTTTAGAAGTAGCCGAAAATAGAAGACAAAAGGTCAAAACTTCACAATTGAATGAATTAATGCTGGGCATCATAGAAAAAAACCCGCCGCCATCCAGTAGAGGTAAGTTTATAAAAATAAAGTATGTAACTCAGTTACCATTATATTATCCTGCCTTTGTATTTTACTGCAATTCTCCTGACGAAGTCAAGCAAAGCTATAGAAACTTTATAGAAAACCAACTGAGAAAAAATTTCAATTTTACAGGCGTGCCCATCAGTGTTTACTTTAGGCAAAAATAATAAAATAATGGGATGGACTAAGACTGAGATAGAAGGTGCTTGGGTATATGAACCCAAAGTTTTTAGAGACGACAGAGGATACTTTTTTGAAACTTTCAATGCTTCAACACTACCGGATGAAATAAAAGATACAGTTTTTGTTCAAGACAATGAAGCAAAGTCAACACGAGGTGTTTTAAGAGGATTGCACTATCAATTACCCCCTTTTGCCCAAGCCAAATTGGTACGATGCACAATGGGAGAAGTCTTAGACGTAATCGTTGACATTCGTCCAGATTCAATAACTTATGGTCAAAGTTTATCAGTGCTACTCAATGAGGACAACAAAAGACAGCTTTTTGTTCCTAGAGGATTTGCTCATGGATATGCCGTACTATCAGAAAAAGCCATTTTTGCATATAAATGTGATAACTATTATGCACCGCATGCGGAAGGTGGTTTAAAATATGATGACCCTCATTTAAAAATTAATTGGCAATTAGGTCAGGAAGAAATTCTTGTTTCACCTAAAGACAACCAATTGCCCTATTTAGGTCAACACCTTTCATTTGATTAATACTTCATGGGAATGACAGAATTAAAAATTGCTGTTTTAGGTGCAGGGGGTCAATTAGGACAAGAATTTAGATGTCTATCTACCCATTTTTCAGATTGGCAGTTTATATTTTATAGTTCTAATGAATTAAATATCTCTGATAGCAACGCTTTAAAAACACAGTTGGGTAGCGGTGATTTTGATTACATCATCAATTGTGCAGCTTATACTGCAGTAGATAAGGCTGAAAGTGAAGTAGAGAAATGTTGGCTTATCAATGCACATGCTTGTCAGTACATAGCCGAAGTATTGAAACAAAAAAAAACTAAACTTATCCATTTTTCATCAGACTATGTGTACCATAACGACGAAACATCACCATTAACAGAGGAATCAGATACACATCCTCAAAGCGTCTATGCCCGATCCAAACTCCGCGGTGAAGAAATATTAAGAATATCCGATATACCTACACTAATCATCAGAACATCTTGGGTGATATCGGCATATGGACATAATTTTGTCAAGACTATGATGAAATTGGGCCGAGAAAAGCAAGATATTAAAGTCGTCAGCGACCAAAAAGGAACGCCTACTTATGCAAGGGATTTGGCTCAAACTGTATTAGAAATCATCAACAAAACGGAAATGGGTAAGGTAGATGGCAAACATTTTAACCAAACATACAATTATTCTCAGAGTGGTGAAACAACATGGTGTGATATGGCGCAATTCATCATGAAGCACGCCAACCTCAATTGTACTGTACACCCCATCCCAACGTCACAATACCCTACTCCTGCCAAAAGACCGCTTTATAGTGTCTTGTCAAGTAAAAAGATTCAAGATACTTATCAAATTCAAATAAGGCGCTGGGAGCTTGCCTTAGAAGACTGTCTTAATGAAATTATACAAATGAATTAGGGTTATTGTGTTCACTTGGTTAAACCTCAATAAGACATTAGAAAATCCCTGTATTTTAACTCGAATTATGCACTAGCAAATCAGTGCTCACGTGTTAAAGCCGAATAAAGTAGTAGTAAATCTATTCCGAATCTAAACTAATTCATAATGCGGGTTAAATGGAAAATATCTCGTTCATCGCACTTATCAAGTCATCATTGGGATTATGATGGTAGGCCTGAAAACCCATTGATACGGCCGACATGACATTTTCTAACAAGTCATCTATAAAAAGTGTCTCTTCTGAGGAGATGTGGGCATCTTGGAGTACATATTGAAAAATTTCTTTATTAGGCTTGCGTAATCCTATCATATGAGAGTAGTAAACCTTATCAAAATATGTTTTCTCAAAGTGGGTTATAGAATGATTTTTTACTAAATCTCTGTGTACCCACTCTATATGTATTTCATTGGTATTACTAAGTAAAAAGAGATTATACTTAGTTTTCAATTCCATCAAAAATTCTAATTTATTGGGTTGCCAACCTAAAAGCATGTAATTCCAGGCCTTAATAATATCAAAACCATGTGGAACCTCCTTTTGAGAATATCTTTGCAAACTCCAAATAAAGTTTTCTTTAGTAGTTTTTCCCACTTCAAAATCAATCAATACTTGCCTAGCTTCATCAGATATTTTTTCAGGAAAAAACTCTACACCTAACAATCTCGACAACTCACGGTACGTCAGTGAAAAATCTATATCCAACAGAACCCCACCAAAATCAAAGACTATATTTTTTATAGGTGTATTATTTAAAAAAAGTTTTGACATTACTCAATTTTTTAGTAGTTGGATTGTATAACCTGCCATTTTGAGTCCTCTCAACATGCCGTATTTGCCTGGTAAATGAGCGGCTCCCACAGCGATAAAAGCTTGGTGATCATCTAATAATCGTAATAATCTTTGAGTCATTATATCGTTCCTATCATATATCATTAAGTGACGCAGTGCGCCCATATTTTTTTGAGTTGATTTATAAAGCTGCGACATATTACCATCTCGGTATAATGAATTAAGATGTTTCACTTTTTTACGGAAAAGAGCAGGATTTTTAGCACAAGACTTTAGGGCTTTCACCTGCAATTCGATAGGAATCTTTAACATTATTTCCTTTTGATCCGCAAAGCTTTCTATTCCATACATCTCCTTTTGGGCCTCTACAGCATAGTACCACAAGTGATGATCCAAAGCCATAGGATAAGACTTAGCCATAGCATTATCTGTAAGGATGTTATTAATATAAAAGGGTGTAAATTTACTATATCTATTTAAATCTACATTGAAAGACTGATTTAATGACCTTTGAATTTTTTTAAAAACTTTCGGTCTAAACCAATCACTCAAGTTTTTACTATCTGGCAAAAGACAGGAGTCCATAACTTCTTGGGGATCTACTGACATCAAGTCCATTTCAGCTATATAAATTGAAGACTTGTCAATATACTTTTGTGCCATTTCAACGTAAGTAAAGGCCTCGAGGGTGGCCATATGCATTGTTCCCATGATGTAATGAGTCACATCAGAATTATTTTTATAAAATTTCCAGATCAATGTACGCCGTGTTTTTATAAAAAAAGTAACCGTCTTAAATATTTGCAATTTAAGACGGTTAAAAATGTTATTTAAATATCAATTATTCCTCCTCAGTGCTATCATAATCAAATGGAAGCACCTTTTCTTTTTTCACTTTAGAAAGAGTCATGAGCGTTTTCAATCTTTCTATTTCCTCTACTTGCGCTAGTGTTTTATAAAGAAGTTTTTCATAAGTAGGTATATCTTTACATACGATTTTTAAGATAAAATCGGCATCACCCGTGATGATATAACACTCTGAAATTTCAGGTATTTTATTAACCTTTTCTATAAAATTCTCTAAGGCGTTGGGTTTTTGCCAGGCCAAAGACACTAACACAAAAGTTTTGACGTTTAAGCCTATCTTGGTAGAATCCACCTTAGCGTGATAACTCTGAATTATACCAGACTGTTCTAACTTTTTGACTCTTTCGAGAGTCGGCGCTGGAGATAATCCTATTCTTTTTGACAATTCTAAGTTAGTAATTTTACTATTTTCCTGAAGCATTTTCAAAATTTTCAGGTCTAACTTATCCATTTTATAATCTGACATATATATTATTTTTAAAATTTTATTTGTTGAGGGTTATTAAAATAAACCGCAAAGAAAATAAAATTTTTTTACATTTTCGATATTTAACTTTTATTTAAAACAATATTGTAGTGTTGATGACATTTTTTTCATAAGAAAAGGCATAAAACAGATATAAATGACCAAAATATGATCTTGGTCACTAAAATAAAAATTTGAAAAACCAAAAAAGTACATGGTCATGTATATCACAATTTATAACTTTGGATAATTAAAATATTTTTTACCTTTGCATTTAAAAGAAGTAAAAATGAAAGTTGTAATCGTGGGGTGTGGCAATATGGGTATGGCCTTCGCTAGGTCATTTATAAAATATGATTTAGTGAAGCGGGATAATTTGTTACTTTTAGAAAAAAACGAACAAAGGCGCGAAATTTTAGCTAACTCGAGAGAAGGTATTGTGGTAGGTACGATAAATGATAAGATAAAATTATATGATATCGTTATTTTGGCAGTAAAACCTCAAGATTTTGAACTCATGGCACAAGAACTTAAGGACAATCTATCATCAGAGCAAATAGTTCTTTCCATAATGGCTGGTATTACCATCAGTAAAATACAAGAAAAACTCGATCACTCCTTTGTAGTGCGTGCCATGCCCAATACACCTGCCATGCTAGGAAAAGGCATTACAGGTTTTACCTCATCCGATGGTATCGCCATATCAAAACTATTTAAATTAGAAAACCTTATCAATGCTACTGGTCAATCTGTTTATCTAGAGGATGAAAATATGCTTGATGCAGTGACGGCATTAAGCGGTAGCGGTCCAGCTTATTTTTATTATTTTGTCAAGCACATGGTGTCTGCGGGACAAAAAATGGGCTTTGATGAAGGGACAGCATTACTTTTTGTAAAACAGACCATGATAGGCGCTTATCACCTAATTAATAATGCGGAGATGGACCTGGATAGACTCATAAAAGCCGTAGCATCAAAAGGTGGCACAACTGAAGCTGCCCTAGCCGAATTCGAAAAACATCGGTTAGATTTAGGCATAATAGAAGGTATACTCGCTGCCGAAAAGCGTGCTAAAGAGCTATCCAATTAGAATTTTTATCTCCAAAATTAATAAAAAGCAAAGTTCTCAGCATCAAACATACCCAAGTCACTCATCTTTATCTTAGGAATAACGAGTAACGCCATGAAAGACAAGGTCATATAAGGTGCTTGCAATGGACACCCTTGATTTTTCACAAAGCTATTGATCTTTTCATAAAGTGCACCTATTTCATTGACAGATTTGTCGCTCATAAGGCCAGCTATAGGTAGTGAAATTACTTGTATTTCTTGATAGTTGACAGCTGACAGACCTCCGCGCTTATCTATTACAGAATTGATAGCCTGCACGATGAGATGGTCATCATCTCCTACAGCAATAATGTTGTGTGAATCGTGAGCTACAGTGGATGCTATAGCGCAGTTTTTAAGACCAAAATTTTTAATAAACCCCACAGCAACTTTTGATTCACTGTATCTATTCTTAACACAAATTTTTAAAATATCTTTATCAATGTCAGATACAAAAATATCACCTGACATTAAAGGTTTTTCGTATACTTTTTCGGTGATTAAGGAGCCATCCATTGCACCAATTATTGGACCTCCAACCTTTGAAGCTGGATATAAAATATCTTCTTTTGTCACATGTTGGGTGTTGAAATTATTTATGATTTTTTGAGCTTTGGACTGAATACTGCAAAGACCGTTATCAAATACAATCCTACCATTAATGTAGGTCTGTTGAACATTAAAGCCTTGAAGATTATCCACCACTATAAAATCAGCTTTATCACCTATCCTTAACATACCGACGTCAAGGTGATAATGCTCCACAGGGAGAATACATGCTATTCTCAGTACATCCATCATGTCATACCCTAGCGCTAAGGCACGCTTGACGATTAAATTAATATGTCCAAGCATCAAATCATCAGGATGTTTATCATCACTACAAAACATCAACATGTCTGGTTGTGCGCCAATCAAGGTATGTAATGCATCAAAATTTTTGGCAGCAGACCCTTCACGGATGATAATCTTCATACCATGGCTGAGTTTATCTAATGCCTCCTCCAAAGTAAAGCATTCGTGGTCTGTAGTAATACCTTTAGAAATATATTTTTTAGCTGCTGCACCTTTCAATCCTGGCGCATGACCATCTATGGGCTTTCCATATTTTTTTGCACTCTGAAGCTTGGACATGACCATCGGATCTTCATTTAAAACTCCTGGATAGTTCATCATTTCTGATAAGTAATAAATATCTTTTCGAGACAATAATTTATCGACTTCTGTAGCGTCTATGATGGCTCCAGTATTTTCAAAACTAGTAGCTGGCACACATGATGGTGCTCCAAAATGAAATTTAACCCCTGAATCCTTGGCACTGTCCAACATAAATTCCACACCCTCTACACCACATACATTAGCTATTTCGTGTGGGTCTGAGACAGTAGCTACAGTTCCATGACCTACAGCTATTTTGGCAAATTCATGTGGAGTCACCATCGAGCTTTCAATATGAATATGTGCATCAACAAATCCTGGTAAAATGTATTGATTAGGTACATGGTCGTGCGCCTCTATAGACGATATGACATCATTCTCCACATTTACAGTACCTGTAAATATTTTTCTGTGATATACATCAACTATGTGCCCTGATACTTTCATAAAAACTTTTTGTGCAAAGATAGTAATTTTTAAATGAGTATAAAATTTTAGTTGAATACTCCGATGTCATCCTATAAAACCAAATGTGGAAAATTGTGTTTGACGATTTCATTTATACTTATAGAAATGCAAAAAATTAATATATTTTGGTTCAGAAGAGACTTAAGATTGGAAGATAATGCTGGACTATTTAGAGCACTCACTGCTAAAAATCCGGTTTTGCCCCTATTTATTTTTGATAAAAACATCTTAGACAGACTAGAAGACAAGGACGATGCCCGAGTCACTTTCATACACAAGGCCATTAAAACTATTCAATCAAAACTGGTCACCCTAGGAAGCAACATAGATGTGTATTATGGGGACCCTGAAGATATCTGGACTTCACTGATAAATAAATACGAAATAGAGACTGTTTACCTCAATCATGACTATGAAAGTTATGCTCTAAAAAGGGACAACGAAATTAAAAACTTATTGGAAAATCATGGAATCCAATTTAAAAGTTTTAAAGACCACGTTATATTTGAAAAAGATGAGGTCGTCAAAGATGATGGCAAGCCATACACTGTATTTACGCCATACAAAAAGAAATGGCTTAACAAAATCCAAAGTCGGGGAAATGGAGATCTCTCCTACTATCTAAAGGCCTACCCGACTGAAAAATATTTTAATAACTTTCAAAAAATGTCTGATAGCCATTTACTTATATCACTTGAGCAAATGGGATTTTTACCAACGCTAAAAGAATTACCAGAAGATAATGTGCCACAATCCCTAATTAAAAACTATGAGGAAAAAAGAAATTTTCCAGCTATCAAAGGTACAAGTCGTCTTGGAATTCATTTCCGGTTTGGTACTATTTCCATTAGAGAAAAAGCTAGAAAATCCTGGTCATTGAGCGATACCTACCTTTCGGAATTGGTTTGGCGTGACTTTTACTCAATGATTTTATTTCATTTTTCTCATGTGGAGAAGGGAAGTTTTAGAGCAGAGTATGACAATATACCTTGGGTCAATAATGAAGAGCACTTCACCGCTTGGACACAAGGTCTAACAGGCTACCCTATAGTAGATGCAGGTATGAGAGAGCTCCAGCAAACAGGATTCATGCATAATAGGGTACGTATGATAACGGCCAGTTTTCTCACCAAGCATTTACTAATAGACTGGCGATGGGGTGAATCTTGGTTTGCCAGGCACCTTTTGGATTTTGACCTTGCTTCCAATAATGGTGGTTGGCAATGGGCCGCTGGTTCAGGAACAGACGCCGCACCGTATTTTAGGATTTTCAGTCCTGAAGCGCAGACAGAAAAGTTTGACAAACAAAAATCCTATATCAAAAAATGGATACCAGAGTATGGTAGTAGATCCTATCCTCAGCCTATCATAGACCATAAAGAAGCGAGAGAACGCTGTCTTAATGCTTACAAATTGGGTTTAGGAAAATAGTAGGGAGCTTTTAAAACTTCACTTGTATTGAAAATGTAGGCGTAAAAGGTAATATACTCACCTTTCTGAGATACTTGTTCCTCGGGGGCTCAGGATTTTGATAAATATAAATAAAATAAGCATTAAGACGATTATAGACATTATAAATATTGAGATTAAAGGTTGTCTCCGTAGCTTTGGATTTTTTGTTGTAAGATGCATTGATACTCATCTGATGGTAAGCGGGTAGTCTGTAATTATTTCTCCCTTCCGTCCTTAGGGCTGTCACCCCAAAAGGGGTTAAAAACTCTTCCGTAGCCAAACTAAAAGTATTACCTGTATTATAGATAAAGTTCATCCCCGTAGAAAACTTGGGACTCCAAGAATAAGTTAGTCCTGTATGAATATCCCATGTCTTGTCATGTGTAGCAGGAAATGCCAAACCCTCATTCAAGTCTGGAAAAAATTTTAATGTCTGTGACCATGTCAATGATACCCAACCGCGCAGATTTCCTTGTACCTTATGAGCCAAAAACTCTAAGCCACGAGACGTACTATTTCCAGTCAAAACATTTCTTTCCCAATCTTTAGCTGTATTGTAATTAGTGTTGACACCATCTTCTGTAAATAGAAAATGAAATAACTCTAACGGATAAGTAAACTCCAAAACATTAGATAGCTGCTTGGTATAAGCACCAAAATGAAGGTAGGCTCCATCTACAGGATAAAAGGTATAAGCGGCACTCCATTGCCTTGAACTTTGCGGCCTCACTTTAGATGTAGCGGGCACCCAAATGTCTGATGGCATGCCTAGTCCCGGATTGGTTAATAAATGTAAGTACTGTTCCATCCTACCATAAGCTAATGAAAACATATGCTGCTTGGTTGGTGTCCATAAAGCTTTAAAACGGGGCTGCAACGAACTATAAGTTTGACCTGAAGTATTGAATACGCCCACATGCAAGCCACCATATAAAAAAAGTGAAGTATTGATTTTAAAATTATCTTCGATATAGAACTGATGATGGACAGCATTGATTACTGAATCGGGCTGTATAATATCTTCTTGCCCACCCTCGAGGATGACGGTACTTTGTTTGATAGATGGGTTAAACTGTTGAAAAAGAGTATTTGTGCCCGCTCTTAATACATGTTTATCATTGATATAATACTCCAAGTCAGCCCTGACATTTCTGTCTCCTATACGAGATTCACTTATTAGATCCAATTCCTGTTTAGACGACCTATCAGGAAAAATAGTATTAAATACATAACTACTGCGCGTTCCACTCCTAAAGTCTAGATAACCTGACTGTACTTTGATATTCATTTTGTCATTGAGCATAAAATTCCAATTGACAGATGCAAAGCTATTGCCCCATTTTAGACTATTTCTGTCAAATACTTCTAACCTAAAATCTTTAGAGATTATTTCAGAATTTTTTATCAATTGAAGTCTATCCGCCCCATTATATAATGTCAAACTCAGCTGATGTGTAGGAGAAAATCTATGAGTCACTTTACCCAAAAGGTCGTGAAAAGCCACATTTATACCATCGTAACGCGTGTATCTACGTAGTAAATTATTGACATAAAGATTGACCCACGAAGTGCGCGCTGTAAAATTATACGTTGTATTGGGGGATTTAATTGGGCCATTGAAATGCAGTCGTGCTCCTACCAGACCAGCTGTCATTTGAGTTTGATGTTTGGTTTTGTCACCTTCTTTGAGTTTTACATCCAATACACTTGATAATCGGCCGCCATATCTCGCTGGGAATCCATTGCGTATAAAACTGGCTTCTTTGATACTTTCATCCATAAAAATGGAGGATATACCAGCTACATGACTCGTTTCATAAAGCGCTATGCCGTCCATTAATATTAAGTTTTGGTCAGGTGTCCCGCCTCTTACAAATAATCCACTTTGCCCTTCATTTCCTGACTGAACACCGGGTAGTATTCGGGTATTAAAGACAATATCATTCTCGCCAGATATAGATTTAAAATCTTTATTTTTAAACACATCTATTATGACACCTCCATCTGATAAAAAACGAGACTTGATAGGATTATCTATAACAATGGTATCTAAATAACTGTCAGATTCTAAAAAGATATCCAACCGCATTTTGCCTTTAACTTGTGTTGTGATTCTAGACTTTTTATAAGCTAAAAAAGACACTTCTATATCTATAGGTCCTTTTACTGTTTTAATGATATAATAGCCTCTATCATTGCTTAAAACTGACTTCCCATTGGTCAAATTACGAACTACAGCTCCTGATATACTTTCACCACTATCAGCATCAAATATATGACCATACAGCAAAACATCTTCAGTGTTCTTAAGCTGTCCGGTCAAGACCAATCTATTATTAGGTCTCAAAATAATCTTCAATTGGTAATCTGAAAAAACCTCCTCTATTATTTCTTTAAGGCTGTATTCTGAGGATGTTAGATTGACAGCTTTCGTGTCATTGAGGAGTGCGGCATTGTAGCTAAAAGACACTAGATAATTGTCAGATATAAATTCTAATACTGATTTGGTAGAAGTGAATTGTCCATCGTTGGGTATATTTATTTTAGAAGACAAGAGGTCTTTTTGTGCCGTAAGGACAAACGTCAGTGAACAGAAATAAACCATCAAAAGAGGCTTCAAAAACATAATTTAGCATTTGAAACCCAAAATTACAACTTTATTTTGAGAAAAACGATATTCTAAACCAGATATAAGTGATAGTTCGTCCAATACTTCATTTATGGAGATATTCTCAAAAGACGAATTGATTTTACAATTATCTTTCTGTAAAACATCTTTTTCATACATCAACTCCACATTGTAGTGGACGGCTAAGGTATTGAGTACCTTACTAAGACTTTCATCCTTAAATACAAGCTGATTGGTCATCCATGATTTGGGATTGATTTCTGGTGTCTTAGATGTCACGATTTCATTTGGATTGAGTACAATCTTATCTTTGGCAGACAAAACAAAAGAATTCTCATTGTATTGTATTTTTACTTGGCCTTCGTGAACATAAACTGTCGTTTTATCTTCAGTAGTAAAAATGACAAATTGTGTACCTAAAACCTCTAAAACACCATGGTGCATACTGACTCTAAATGGCAGCTCTGGATTTTTTGCCACATCAAAAAAACACCTTCCAGTCAGAGATAAATCTCGATCTCTTATCATTTTTAATGTTGAGTTTCTATCTAGCGCCACTGCTGTACCATCATTTAATGTGTGTTCAGAGATTTCTGATTGTGAGACATATTCAACCGGGTCGCTAGACTGATACATGGTAATCCACATACCTGCCAATGATACTATCAAAACAACCAAGACTGCAGCAATTTTACGAACTGAAATACCTGATACGTTGGCAGCATTAGCTTTTGTTTTGCTTTGTATTTGGTGCCAACCTTTCGCTTTATCTACCTCTTTATAGTCTTTTAGATTATCTATATAAACATCTGTATTTACATGATTTACCAATTTTTTGATATTGTTTTTGGTTTCTACCTTCCATTGGTTAAGTATTTTAGACTCTTCTTGATGCTTTTTGCCTATCAACCAACTTAATATTTTGTTTTTAATATTCATCTGCTTAAAAAAGTTCTATTAATGATGAAAAAATGCAAAGCCTAACTATTAATGAAGATCTCAATAATTTATAAGCCTTGGCCATATGTGCCTCTACGGTTTTAATACTTATTCCTAACCTTTCAGCAATGTCTTGTTGAGAGATACCGTTGATTTTATTCATGGTAAAAACCTCACTACATTTGGGGGGTAATGATTGAATCGATTTGTATAGGGTATCCAACGTCAAATAATATTCTATTTCATTTTCATCGACTGTCAGATAAACTTGGTTTTCCTTGCTATGATAGTACTCTTGAGTAATTTTCATACCCACGTTATCTCGTTTTAATTCGTCTAACGTTCGATTTTTTACCATCATAAAAAGGTAGGATACCCAATTTTGACTCTTATTTATCATCTTTTGTTTTAACCAAATTTTCACGAAGACATCTTGTACTATATCCTCTGCCTTCTCTATATCTTTAGTATATTTAAAAGCATAGTTGCACAATGGTTGGTAATATTCATCAAATATGTAACGAAATTCTTTACTTTCTAATGGCATACTGCTTTTATCTAATAATGACAACTCCAAGTATTTGGGGCTTACTATTCAACAATAATTCCCATGTTACTTCAAATTGATATCAGTGACAAAAGTACAATAATAATTATATTTGCAGAATAAAAAAAGCTATATTGACGCAGTGGTGACACTTTTTTAGGTTGCTCTAAGTCACTCCATCAATGTCTAAAAAAAGCTATAACCCTAAAACTTTATTCAAAAAACTATCATCTACTGTACCACCAGCAAAATCATCAAAGGCCTTACTAGTCACCTCGATAATATGACTTTGAATGTAGGGTGCCCCTTCGCGCGCGCCTTGTTCAGGTGATTTGATACAGCATTCCCATTCCATCACGGCCCAGCCATCATATCCATATTGTGACAGTTTGCTAAAAATGGATTTGAAGTCCACCTGTCCATCTCCTGGTGATCTAAACCTACCTGCTCTGTCTTTCCAATCGGCATATCCTCCATAGACTCCGCATTTACCTGTGGGATTGAATTCGGCATCTTTGACATGAAAAGCTCTGATACGCTCATGGTAAAAATCTATGAACTGTAAATAGTCCAACTGCTGTAAAACATAATGGCTCGGATCATACAATATACACGCTCTATCATGATGACCTGTGGCAGCCCAAAACTTTTCGTAGGTCAATCCATCAAAAATATCTTCACCAGGATGTATTTCAAAACAAACGTCTACCCCATTCTCATCAAAATGATTGAGGATGGGTAGCCATCTTTTGGCCAACTCATCAAAACCTGCTTCTACTAATCCAGGAGGTCTTTGAGGCCAAGGATTCATCAAGTGCCACATCAAGGCTCCTGAAAAAGTGGCATGGGATTTTAAACCTAATCTACTACTGGCCAAACCACCATTTTTGACTTGACCCACAGCCCATTCAGTTCTGGCTGCACTGTTTCCGTGTACTTCTTTGGGGGCAAAGACATCAAAGAGAAGGTCATAAGCCGGATGAACGGCTACCAGCTGACCTTGTAAATGTGTGCTTAATTCTGATATTTCTAGGCCATAACTTCGGATTTTACCTAATAATTCATCACAATAGTCTTGACTATTGGCCGCAAGATCCAGATCTATGAGACGACTATCCCATGTAGGAATCTGGATGCCTTTATAACCCAAATCCGCTACCCATTGACAGACATTATCCAAAGTATTGAATGGGGCTTCATCTCCCATAAACTGTGCTAAAAAAATAGCGGGTCCTTTGATTGTTTTCATTGTGTCTTTTTTTTATTAAAAATCTAACCACTTTTGTTCACTCTTTCCTGACTCTATCACCTTGTAGATAAACTCCATACCTCTGACGCCATCATGGACTGTAGGGAAATCTAGGTACTGTGGAAGAGGTTGTTGACCTTGCCATTCAGCTTGAATACATTTAGCTACATTTCTGTAGATATTGGCGAAAGCCTCCAAATAACCTTCCGGATGGCCAGATGGAATCCTGGAGTGTGCATTGGCGCTCTCTCCCACACCATGAGACCCAGTCCTATATATCATCATAGGTAGGTCCACGGGACGATATGTTAAAGAGTTGGGTTCCATTTGTGACCAGTCTATACCCCCTTTTTCGCCATAGATTCTGATACGAAGATTGTTTTCTTCTCCAGCACAAATCTGAGAGGCATGCATAACACCCCGTGCTCCATTTGGAAATCGCATCAAAATATTGACATCATCATCTAACTGCCTACCCTCTACCAGTATACTTACATCTGCACAAAGAGAAGATACTGGCATACCTAAAATGTATTCCATCAAATTGACTGCGTGTGTACCGATATCTCCCATTGACCCAGCGATTCCAGATTGATTGGGATCCGTGCGCCAAGCAGCTTGTTTTTGATCTGATGCTTCGAGAAATGAAGATAGCCAGCCTTGTGGATATTCGACCACTACTTTACGAATCTGTCCCAAGGTACCTGATTGCACCATATCTCGGGCTTGCTTGACCATAGGATATCCTGTATAATTATGTGTAAGAGCAAATATTTTAGGTGAATTTTTGACCACATCTCTGAGTTCGTAAGCTTCTTCCAGATTAAATGTCAAAGGTTTGTCGCAGATGACATGAAAACCGTACTCCAATGCCATTTTGGAAGGGCCAAAGTGGGCATTATTGGGTGTAACAATGGATACTAAATCTATTCTTTCTTCAGTAGGCAATTGGCTTTCTCTCTCTATCATTTCTTGATAGGACTTATAGAGTCTGTTTTGATCTATGTAGAGCTCTTCACCTGCTTGTAGTGTTTTGCTGTAATCCCTGCTAAAAGCCCCCGCGACCAATTCAATTTGTCCATCAAGTGCCGCAGCCATCCTATGGACAGCCCCAATAAACGCGCCTGGACCTCCTCCTACCATACCCATTCTTACCTTTCTACTCATATACTTTTATTATAGGATGCAAAAATAGGCATTTCTTTAAAATATAAAAATATAAACCCACAGAAATCAATATTTAACCCGCATTATGCATTAGAAAATCTATTACATGCCGAAATTCCTGCAAAAT
>DAIPYV010000049.1:0-19279 GCA_036782555.1 Saprospiraceae bacterium | reverse complement strand
CTACTGTTTATATTTACATAGTCTGATCCTGGATCAATATCCTCTATAAACACTTCCAAGATTCTATCATAGTCATATCTATAGGGGTCAAAATCATATACCATAAGAGGTTCATTAAGGTTGAAATTCAATAATTCTCGAAGTGGGTCGTAATCATATCTACTGTTATTGGTTGTCATTAGCAAAGTAAATATAGTGCCAAATTGCTTTAATTCTTCATACATCTGCTCATAGTCATGTTTCATTGGAGCAAAGAACTTCATACCTTGTATCATTTCCCAAGTATTTCTTGCATTTTTTTTATCACCAGCATAAATCTCTGATATCCAAAATTTATATTTATCATCAAAATAATCATAAGCTGCTTCCGCCACCCTTATCTTCAAATCATCAGTATCATATCCACGTATGGCATATAGATATGGAGATAGTTTCGGTAAAGCAAATATAGATTTTATCTTTTGGTCTCGCGCATCTATCCCTTCTAAAATAGCATGATATTTGTAATAATCTTGACCATGATTATTAAGACTATTTATTACAAAAACTTGATCCTTTTCTATACTCATATTAAAGCTATATAAGAGTTTATCTTTGTATTTATTTGCTCTGTTTTGATTTTTTAATACTTGGACATATATTTTTTCAAATGCTAATCCATATTCTTTTTTTTGTATCAAATCATTGTATGAAGGACTACAAGAGGTTAAAATAATAGTGGTTAAAATTAGAAGTAAATTTACTCTCATATCATTTACAATTTAGGTGAATAATGCATCAAAATTAGAATATATTTGAGTCAAAACCCCAAAAAATCACTCTAATTAATCTAGTTTTAACTTTAGTAAAGATAACTTATAAAATGGTGTTAAATAAGGGAATGATATGATTAAATTTTTAACTCTTAGTTGACAGTTTCTTAAGATGTATTTAAATCATTCAATAAATTGGCCTTTATGTGGGCAACGTTTTACCTCGGCTGATGGGTTAGAAAATCACTGACTGCCAGGCGTCTGTTTAGTGGGTATTATCTAAAACATAAATCAGATTAAATCTAACATCATTTTAGGTATGTAGTCCATTCAAAATGATAAAGGGTTTTTAGGCGTTTCTGTTCTTTTGACGATAGAGTAATTTAGGAGATGAGGATTAAGTTTTTAATAAATTTCTATCAAGGTCCCAAAAAATGCAAACATGAAAATATGACAATTTGTCTACTTTTGTGACTTGGTACAGAAATGGATGTACTCATAGACTTATTAAATACCTATTAAGACGTTAATATATGAGTCATATCAATAAAATTTAATATTTTTGCGTTTTTATTACTTAATTGGAGAGATTTTCGAGTGAGTATTTATATGGTATTAATTTAATATACTGACTATTAATTTTTTAAATAAAATATACATGTTCAATTTTCTGAAAAATTTAATTGGCAATAAGCAACAAAAAGATGTGAAGACTTATCAAGCCAATGTAGAAAAAACCAATGAATTTTATAGGCAATATGCCACATTGTCAAATGATGAATTGCGCAACAAAACCCTTGAATTTCGTGAGCGCATTGCTGAAAGTCTGAAAGAAATCGATACTGACATAGAGGCGATGAAACAAAAAGCCGATCAGACATCCGACTTTTTTGAGAAGGAAAAAATATATGAAGAGGTAGATAAAATCCGAAAAGAGAGAGACGCTTATCTGGAAAAAGCACTTCAAAACATTCTTCCCGAAGCTTTTGCTGTAGTGAAAGAAACTTCAAGAAGATTTAAGGAAAATGAGACTCTGAAAGTGAAGGCAACAGAGCATGATAAAAACATAGCTGCGCGTCAAAACTATGTCATGATTGATGGAGAAAATGCTATCTGGAAAAATTCTTGGACAGCAGCTGGTGGTGACATCAAATGGGATATGCTTCACTATGACGTTCAGCTCATAGGAGGTATGGTGCTGCATGAAGGTAAGATAGCAGAGATGGCGACAGGAGAAGGTAAAACCTTAGTAGCGACATTGCCTGCTTACCTCAATGGACTCACTGGTGAAGGTGTGCACGTCATTACTGTCAATGATTATTTGGCACGCAGAGACTCTGAGTGGATAGGTCCGATATTTCAATTTTTACATCTGACCATAGATTGTATAGATAAATATAAACCGCACTCACCTGAGAGAATAGCTGCGTACAGATGTGATATCGTATATGGCACAAATAATGAATTTGGCTTCGACTATCTACGAGATAATATGGTGCGTGATAGAGATGAATTGGTACAGAGCAAACACCACTATGCCATGATCGATGAGGTGGACTCTGTATTGATAGATGATGCTCGGACGCCATTAATCATATCTGGACCTATTCCACAAGGTTTAGAAGAACAAGAGTATCAAGAATTGAAGCCAAAGATCGAAAAATTATTTAACATACAGAGACAACAAGCGACAGAGTTTTTAGCATCCGCCAAGAAATTAATAAAGGAAGGTAATACTGGGGTCAATGAAGGTGAAGGTGGTTTGGCTTTATTTAGAGCTTTTAGATCTATACCCAAATATAGACCTTTGGTTAAGTTTTTAAGTGAAGAAGGGATAAAAGTCATATTGCAAAAGACGGAAAACTTTTACATGCAAGAACAAAGTAAAAATATGCATTTGGCTGATGCGCCCCTATATTTTACTATTGACGAAAAAAATAGACAAGTAGAGCTTACTGACAAAGGAGTAGATTATCTTTCGCAAGGTGAGAATGACCCTAATTTCTTTGTTATGCCTGATATAACTCAACAAATACAAGAATTGACGTCTAAAGAAGAAAAAGATGGAATTCAATTGACAGAGCAAAAAGAGGCACTTATTCAAGATTACTCATTAAAATCAAGAAGACTTCATGCTTCAAGCCAATTACTCAAGGCTTATACTTTATTTGAAAAAGATCAAGAATATGTAGTTATTAATGAAGAAGTAAAAATCGTTGATGAGCAGACTGGCCGTATGATGGAAGGAAGACGTTATTCAGATGGATTACACCAAGCATTAGAGGCTAAGGAAGGTGTTAAAATAGGTGATTTGACGCAAACATATGCTACAGTGACGCTCCAAAATTACTTTAGGATGTACCACAAACTGGCCGGTATGACAGGTACTGCCGAGACTGAAGCGGGAGAATTTTGGGAAATATATAAATTGGATGTAGTAGTCATACCTACCAATAGACCTATAGTAAGAGATGATAGAGATGACTTGGTTTATAAAACAGCTAAAGAAAAATTTAATGCCGTCATCGAAGAAACACAAAATCTCACTTCACAGGGCCGACCTGTCCTGGTGGGTACTACCTCGGTAGAAATATCAGAGCTACTGAGCAGAATGCTCAATCTCCGCGGTATCAAGCACAATGTATTGAATGCCAAACAACACCAACGCGAGGCCGAGATAGTGGCAGAAGCTGGAAAACCATCAGCCGTAACGATAGCCACTAATATGGCGGGTAGAGGTACGGATATTAAGCTCTCTGCGGAGGTAAAAAAATCTGGTGGTTTGGCCATCATAGCCACAGAAAGACATGATTCAAGACGAGTGGACAGGCAGCTACGTGGGCGTGCAGGCCGTCAGGGAGATCCAGGGTCATCACAGTTTTACGTGTCGCTTGAAGATAATTTGATGCGTCTATTCCAGTCAGATAGGATAGCGGGTCTCATGGATAAAATGGGCCATAAAGAAGGTGAAGTCATTCAGCACAGTATGGTGAGCAAGTCTATAGAGCGCGCTCAAAAGAAGGTAGAGGAGAATAACTTCGGTATTCGTAAGAGATTATTGGAGTATGATGATGTGATGAACATACAGCGTGAAGCCATCTATAAAAAACGTAACGCCGCTCTACACGGAGAAAGATTGGCAGTAGATATACATAGTATGTTTGTGGGCTCTGTAGAAAATGTTGTGTCTATGCATAAACGAGCTAAAGACTATGAAGGATTTAGGTTCGATAGTTTATCATTGCTCAGTATAGACCCCCAAATATCAAAAGATGAATTTTTGACAGCGTCCGAGGATAGCATCATTGATAAAGTTTTGGACCAAACACTCAATCACTATGAGCTGAAGAGTAAGAATATTACTGAGGTTTTATTGCCTATTATAGAGCGTGTTTATCAAAATGAAGGTCATAGATATAAAAGGATTGCTGTGCCATTTACGGATGGGCGTACCAATCCATTGCCTATAGCCGCTGATCTCAAAACAGCGATAGATACCAAGGGGGCTTCTATCATGAAAGATATCGAAAAGACCATAACATTGGCTATCATAGACGACCATTGGAAGGATCACTTAAGAAGTATGGACGAACTCAAGGATTCTGTACAAGCCGCATCATTTGAGCAAAAAGACCCTTTGGTCAAATACAAAATAGAAGCTTATGGCCTCTTTGAGGAATTGATACACAAAATCAATAGGGATGTGAGTGCCTACTTATTTAATGGTAAATTGATACTTCAACAAGAAGTCCAAGAAGCCAAAGTCCAAAAGACAGATTTATCCAATGTCCGAACGAGTCGTTCAGGTGATGAAGAAGCTATGAGACAAGCAGCTGAAAATGTTTCTAATAGAGTAGAGAAAACGGAAACAATCAGAAGACAAGATGTCAAAATAGGTAGAAATGACCCATGTCCTTGTGGTAGCGGCAAAAAATATAAACAATGTCATGGCAAATTGGCCACTAATCCATTGACATGATAATGTATAATATGGATGCACAGTTCTGATGACATATACCTTAGTAGGTGTGCACAGTTAGCTATTAAAGCGGGCACTAGCACGAAAACGAATCCTTGGGTTGGGGCCGTTTTAGTGGCCCATGGTGATATTATTGGAGAGGGTTATCATGAGTGTTTCGGTGGACCACATGCGGAGATTAATGCCTTCAATTCTGTAAGAGAAGAACAAAAACATCTTATTCCACAAGCTATATTGTATGTGAGTTTGGAGCCGTGTTCTCATTATGGAAAGACGCCACCTTGTGCCCACAAGATTGTAGAAATGGGGATAAAAAGAGTCGTTCTAGCCGTCATTGACCCCAATCCTCAAGTAGCAGGTCGTGGTGTAGAATATCTAAAAAGTCATGGAGTCCAAGTCGATGTAATATTTAATGAAGCCTGCACGAAGCTCTTGGACAGATTTTTGGTACACCTCGAGAAGATGCCTTTTGTTACATTGAAATGGGCACAGTCCTCAGATTTTTATATTTCGGCACGGAATCACAAAACGGCTATTAGTCAAGAGCATACCCAAATATTGGTACACAAATGGCGCAGCGAGCATGATGCTATCCTTGTTGGTAAAAATACAGTTTTAATAGATAATCCCATCTTAGATGTAAGATATTATGGCGGCAAATGTCCTATCAGAGTTATTTTGGATACAAAATTGGAAATTCCAGAGACTTTTAATGTTCATCAAGGAGAGATACCTACCCTCATCCTCAATGAAATCAAGACAGAGAGTCATGGACATTTAGATTATATCAAGGTATCTGATATGAGAGATGTCAGTCAGCTTTTGAAACTACTTTTTGAGAGAGGTATTTACTCTGTTTTGGTAGAGGGTGGGGCAGAGGCCCACAAAGCATTTATATCCTCAAATCTATGGCATCAAGCCTGCATCATTACTAATAAACAAAAACTAGGAGATGGCGTTAAAGCTGCATCTGTGTCCGGTAGATTAGATGATACTCTCATATTGGATAAAGATACAGTCCATATTATTAAAAATATTGCTTAGAATGCTTAAAAAAGAAAAAGTGGCTTTCATTATGGATACTTTGGAAGCTTTGTATCCAGAGACACCAGTACCTCTTGACCACAAAGACCCTTATACTCTATTAGTAGCAGTATTGCTTTCAGCTCAATGTACGGACGAACGTGTCAATAAAGTCACACCGGCATTGTTTGAATTGGCTGATAATCCCTATGATATGGCTCTTCAATCTGTGGAAGATATAAAAAGTATTATCAGACCATGTGGCTTGTCGCCAGCTAAATCCAAAGCCATCAGTGGCTTGTCACATATATTAATCAATGACTACGAGGGTGAGGTGCCCCAGAGTTTTGATGCATTAGAGTCTTTGCCAGGAGTCGGGCATAAGACAGCATCAGTAGTGATGTCTCAGGCTTTTGGAGTGCCCGCTTTTCCAGTAGATACACACATCCATAGATTGGCCCAAAGGTGGAAACTGACCCAAGGAAAAAATGTCACTCAAACAGAAAAAGATCTCAAAAAAGCTTTTACTGAAAGCACGTGGAATAAACTCCACCTACAAATCATATTTTATGGTAGAGAGTACTGCCCAGCTCGTGGGCACGATATAGAAAAATGCCCAATTTGTAAGAGGTTGTCACAAAAAAAGTGATGGACTGCTGATCTCATTAAATCCAAGTACATATTTGGTATCTAACTATAGATGCTTAGTACATAAGATAATTTTTTCTCTATCTCCATCACCTAATCTATGTTTTTCTCTAAACTCTTCTGAAAAATTCAATCGATAATCTATAAGTTCAACACCAAAACCAACACTTTTTAAAGTATCTAAAAAATCTAAACCATGCAACCTGACTAAGTCTGGTTCTGCATACATATGCATTTTCTTACTATCGTTCTTTACATTAGCATCTTCAAAAGTTTTATGACGATTTACGTCTAAAAACGTTAATATTATTGCTTTGCCTTTAGGTTTTAAAACTCGAAATAGTTCTTTTATTGCAGTATTTTCATCGGGTATATGACCCAAAACATGTGAGCATATTATGTAATTAAAAAATGAGTCAGAAAAGTTGATATGGGTTAAATCTACTTCATATCTCGCTAATGCAGGGTTTATATCCCCATCTATATAGTTTAAACTTTTTATTTTACTTAATTTTTTATACAGTATATTTTCTGGAGCTAAATGCAGTAAAGATACTTTGGTTTCAGAATTATATATATCCAACTCACTTTTTATAAATAGGTCTAAAACTCGGGTTCGTTCCAAAGAAAAACAATATGGACATTCAGCATTTAGCCTCTCAATCCTACCTTTTGAAAGAAATTTATTAAAAGATTTACCACAACAATTACAGGTATATTTTTTTCCAAGATAAATGAAATGAATAGACTGTTTAAATTTTTTTCTTATTTTCAATCTTAATTTTTCAGGTAGAAAAGACTTGATGAAATTTTTGATAGAGCTCATTTGCGTTTTATTTTGTTCTTTCCCATAAAACTTTTGAGAATGTAGTACGTATATTGCCATTTGAGTATTTCTTCGGCAGTCATATTGTCTTGTTCAAAAGGAATACGATGTAAATGGTATTTAGAATAATCATGTTTTAAACCTGAAATCCCGAAAGATAAAGAACAATTTTGTGAATCAAACATCCAATCATAATATTGACTTGAAACATTTTCGTCAGAAAAAGGAAAAGAAAAATACCGCTTCTTTATATTAAATAAATCTTGGAGTTTTGAAAAACACATTTCAAACTGAATTTGTTGATCTTCATAGCTAATATCTTTAAAATGTGGATGATCTACAGAATGTCCTCCTATTTGAAATCCTTGATTAATGAGATCTTTAACTTGTTTTGTTGTTAAATAGGGTTTTTGAGATGATAAAAATTCGTCTATTTCTATTTGCTCTTGGCCCAATATCTTATTAATTATACCTCTTTGATGATAATTTAATGTCAAGAGTTTTTTCTTTATCAACATTTTATCAGCTTTATATAATCCAAAATCTTTTATCCATCCATTATGTACAGTGCCTGTAGAATTTATTTTATCAATAATTAAACTAATTTTATATCTAAAAAATAAATCAGTATTATCTAAAAAAGCTGAATTTATAAATATTGTTGCAGGAATTCCTTTCTTGATGAGGATAGGAGCTACTATTGTGTAAAGTTCATGTAAACCGTCGTCAAATGTTAGATGAAAATATTTTTTATTAGGCTTTTCATTTCTATTAATTAGGCTAAAGAGTTTTTCTATATCTATAGGTGTATAACTTTTACACAAATAATCTAAATCATTTTCAAATTCTTTTACAGATCTTATCCTATATAAATTACTGACATGTGGTAAATAGGCATCATTTATAGTATGGTAAAAGGGTAGTATAATATTTTGTTGTGTTACCCAAATTAATAACTCCAAGGGTAATAAACGATTTGTCGCATTATGTAATTTTAAATTATTTAACGGCATACTACTTTTAACACACTATGTTTTATTTTTGTTTTTAAGCCACGTGGAATAAACTTCACCTACAAATCATATTTTATGGTAGAGAGTACTGCCCAGCTCGTGGGCACGATATAGAAAAATGCCCAATTTGTAAGAGGTTGTCGCAAAAAAAGTGATGGACTGTATATTCTTTTGAATAAGGAGTGCCATAGAATAAAACTGTTTAACGTTGTACGTGGTTTTATAAATAATTTTTACCTTGTGGACTTAATTGATTAGTTCATGTCAACACTAGCACTCAATAATAAAAAAGTAGTCAATGCTTGGGCCATATTTGACTGGGCCAATTCAGCTTATGCCTTAGTCATTTCGACAGCTATATTTCCTGGGTATTTTGAGGAATATACACCTAAAACTATAAATTTAGGAGGTTTTGATTTTGCCAATAGTGCTTTGTATTCCTTTGCAGTATCATTTTCTTATATTATTATTGCCATATTGTCACCATTATTGTCTGGGATAGCGGATTACACAGGCAGACGCATGTTTTTTTTAAGATTGTTTACATTGATTGGTTCTATAGCTTGTTCTGCCTTATTCTTTTTTAAAGGAGAAGCTCAGATGTGGCTGGGTACATCAGCTTTTGTGTTAGCTACGATTGGTTTTGCGGGTAGTTTGGTGTTTTATGATTCGTATTTACCACTGATAGTGACAGAGGACAGGTACAATAAGACAAGCGCCAAGGGATTTACATATGGATACATAGGTAGTGTATTATTGTTAATATTCATTCTTATCATGATATTGCAACCAGAATATTTTGGGTTTCAGAGTGGGCAAACAGGGGCTCGTGTTGGGTTTTTATTAGTTGGTATTTGGTGGATTGGATTCGCGCAATACACATTTTACTACTTACCTAAAGATAAGAAAAACATTTTTAAGTTCAATTATATTAAAAAAGGTTATCAAGAGCTAGGACAGGCATGGAATAATGTGAAACAAATGACACAAACCAAGCGGTTTTTAATAGCGTTTTTCTTCTATACGGCCGGTGTTCAAACAGTAATTTATTTGGCTACATTATTCGGAAAAGTAGAATTAGGTTTTGAGACATCGGAGTTAATTATACTTGTCCTTATATTACAATTGGTTGCCATTGGTGGAGCTTATCTCTTTGCGCATATAGGCAATATTTTGGGCAATAAAATTTCTATTTTAATCATGATAGTGATATGGATAGCCATCTGTTTGGCGGCCTACTTTACCTATGATAAGCTCGTGTTTTATATCATTGCAGGATTTGTGGGCTTAGTGATGGGAGGCATACAGTCTCAATCCAGAGCTACCTATGCCATGCTCATTCCCGAAAAAACTCAAGATACAACTTCCTATTTTAGTTTCTATGATGTCGTCTATAAGTTGGCCATAGTGGGAGGTACTTTTATTTTTGGCTTGGTGAATAATATCACACAAAACATGCGCTATTCGGTTTTAGCACTTGCCCTGCTATTTTTTATAGGGTATTATTTTATGTCTCGCACCACGATTGGGGATACAAAAAGGGCTAAAAGTTAAATTGATACATATATTTAAGCTATTTTGGGTTTGATTTTACATGAGGTCAACGTGGAAAATTAAAGGATATCCTTTTTTTATTTTTTGTAATCCACTTTAAATTATCATATTTCACTTGATGATAATAGTCATATACCATCTTTTCGGGTTTGGTAATTATGTGTTTTGGTAAACAAATGTATAAATAATTATTGAATACCGTATAAAAATATGGGGTAATAATACAAAATGTATATAAATATAAATATTACCCCTATTTATTTAGGGTATAATAAATAATTTTATAATTTTGCCCTTCAAATCAAAACAGTTTATAAAATGCCAACATCAACAATCAAACTAAAATGGAAGGTTGCTTTTTATGTTTTAGTAGTAATGAGCATTATAGCAGTAGTATGGCCTACTGAGGCACCGCAGGCTTCATTATTTGGCAATCATGATATGATATCCTCAGCTGATGTAGCTTGGCTATTAACGGCTTCTTGTCTCGTCCTTTTAATGACACCTGGATTGTCTTTTTTTTATGGTGGTATGGTAGGTAGAAAAAATGTCATCTCTACTATGTTACAAAGCTTTATTTCGTTAGGTGTCGTATCTCTTGTATGGGTTGTCGTGGGGTTTAGTTTAGCTTTTGGTCGTCCTTTGGGATTCGAGATAGCAGGTACACATTATGGTTTTATAGGAAATCCGTTGGACTTTGCTTTCTTCAATCAGGTCAATAGTTTACCTCATTTGGAGATGGCCCCAACAATTCCATTTATACTGTTTGCTTTATTTCAGATGAAGTTTGCAGTGATCACTCCCGCCATTATCACCGGTTCCTTTGCGGAGCGTGTGCGATTTATTGGATATTTATTTTTTATGGTACTTTTTACTCTTCTTATATACACACCATTGTGCCATATGATTTGGCATCCTCAAGGATTTTTGGGTCAGTATATGGGGATATTGGATTTTGCTGGAGGAACCGTAGTGCACATGAGTGCTGGGTTTGCGGCTTTGGCGGGTGCTATTTTTATTGGTAAGAGAAAAAATCCCAATCACACACCTACCAATATACCTTTTGTGCTACTCGGTACGGGTATGCTTTGGTTTGGATGGTTTGGTTTTAATGCGGGTTCGGCCCTTGCTGCAAATGGTAGCGCAGCGATGGCATTTGCTACTACAACCATCGCTTCGGCCATGGCTATGATGACTTGGATATTTTTTGATAAGATACAAGGAAGGAAACTGTCTGCGTTGGGCGCTTGTATAGGAGCTGTCGTAGGTTTAGTGGCTATCACACCGGCGGCGGGTTTTATCTCTATACCCGAAAGTATCTTTTTTGGATTTATCACTGCAATAGTGTCCAATAAAATAATGCATTGGGAACGTCTTAAAGCAGTGGATGATACTTTAGATGTTTTTGCATGTCACGGTGTGGGTGGTGTGATGGGTATGATATTGACTTCTATATTTGCTCATGGAGAGAACGCAAGTTTGCTTCATGGCGGTGGTTGGTCTTTATTTTTTAGCCATATGCTTGTTCTCATAGGCGTAGCTGCTTTTACATTTTTTGGATCTTTGGTCTTATATAGAGTGGTGGACACGTTTATATCTCTGCGCGTCACATCAGAAAATGAGGAATTAGGTTTGGATGTGACACAACATGATGAATCTTATCAATAAACATTATAGGATGGCGGAATTTTAATGCACATTATGGTTAGAGAGCTGTACGGATTATAAATAATCTGTGCAGCTTTTTTTATCGGATTATTACAGAAAATATTGTTTGTTTTTAATCAAAACTGTATCGGAGACGACATATATTCCTTTTGTTAGGTTTAATTACCTAAATTTTCTACATTATCCCGAATATTATAATATTTTTGTAAAAAAAATGAATTATGAAGTCTTATTCATTGTCCTTCGTATTTTCAATTTTATATGTATTTGTTTATAGTCAAAGCACTAAAGACTTATTTTCATTACCTGATTTAAAGATCGGATTAGTATATGTGAATACTTATTTCAATGATAATATAAGTAATCATTCTGTATTTTATGAACGGGATAGCATTGTGAATGGTGATACATTGGTTGTATACGCAAAAGTTGTTTATCCGACACTTAAATTTTATTATTTGATCAAAGGGAAACAAGTATATAATTGGGATCATGGACAAAGTCGCTTAATATATGACTTTGGATTAAACATAGGTGATATATTTAATCAAATGGAAGTTGTAGAAAAAACTACCTTAACTTTGAGTGATGGATATCAACGTCAGTATTTGAAGTTGCGTGCTCTAAATGATGACTATGAAGAAGAGTGGGTTGAAGGTATTGGTAATATAGTAAATGGTCTTACCAAGGATTATTATCGCCGTAATTATAATTTACACTTTAGCTGTGCAAAAACTGGGGAAATGACTCTACTTGACTTGGAAAATCCTTACTTATCGTGTGACACTGCATTCTGTATTCATTCTGCATCTCTATTTGATTTTAAAAGAATGGGGAATGAAGTTCATTTTATTAATAAGTCAATCTATCAAAGTGACAATTATTGGGATTTTGGCGATGGCGAGCACACAAAAGATAACAATCCAATACATAGTTTTGATACGCCAGGTTGTAAAACTATAACGTTGATGACTGCATCAGGGTGTGGAGATACTAGTATTTATGTAAAGAATATTGACTATTGTCTTTTAGGTGATTGGCAACTTGAAAAAAAGTTAAATATCCTCGGCTATAGCGACGATATAATTATAATTGATGAGAATGTGATGTGGTCAAAGTGGGGCAATACATTTGAATTATCTACTGATGGAGGTGAGTCATTTGAAAATAGAACACCGAATGTACCTTGGAGTGGATATCAGATTAGAGATTATTTTTTTAAAGACTCTATAGGTGTAATAATATTTTATGCTCCAAGTCGGAACTATAAAATGTTGATTTACACAACAGAAAACTATGGAAGGAACTGGTCAAAGTCTTTTGAAGAATCAACTAGAAGCTACCGACACAGTCTGAGCTCCAATGGCTCAACGATATTTTTACATTTTATAAATCCCACGAATCAATTTTTTGTTTCATTTGACTTTGGAAAGACGTGGCAAAACTGTTTGATACCCGTTCAATTTTATGTGGATAAAATTTTTGTTGATGACGATGGTTTTTTATACGTTTTCGAAAAAGATTTTGGTCCAGATAGTGAAGGGACACATAACTTATACTTTAGTGACAATAAAGCCTTTTACTGGGAAGAAACAATATTACCAAAGTACGTTTACTCATCTATCTCCAATAGTGGTATTGCCGTTTTAATTACATCAGAATATGAGGCTATAACCTTCAAAGATAATTTCCTATCCCACCAGAAAATAACACTGCCTATTCACTATGATGAAATTAGAAATATGCTATTTAAAAACGAAAATGAAGGGTATATTTCTTCTAGATGGGATAATGTCATTTTTTTTACCAATGATGGCGGCATGAATTGGTCAACGCAAAACTGTGCCTCATTGGTCATTCCTTATGTTAAATATGACCAAAACTCAGAAATCTATGGTTTTAATGGCATAGAAATATTTAGATTTCATGAGATATCTCTAGATCCAAATTGTAATTTTGGTACTCCTACGAATGAGGGCCAACAAATAAAGTTAAACCTTTACCCCAACCCCATACTTTTAGGAAGTATTTTGTTTATAGAGTCCGAGTTAGAACATGGATTTATTATAGAAATATTTAACATGAATGGGCAAAAAATATATGACTCTGTTTGTCCGCAACATACATGTCAATTCAACTTGCCTGATGTCCAAGCATCGCAATTTATTGTAAAAGTTATTGATAAGCTATCGGGGGTATATAGTATTAAAAAACTAATAGTTCATTGAGTCAAGGGATATAAGAATTAATTCAATTTTTATTTACAACTTAGCCATACGGGTTAAACCAACTCTCCACCTTTTATAGTATACACCCTATGACACAGTACTTTAACCAGTTTCTCATCATGAGAGATAAAAATACCAGAAAATCCCCACTTTTCCTGTAGTCTTATTATAAGATCAACGATGTTTTTTTGATTGATGATATCTAGTGCGGATAGCGCTTCATCAAAAACTATGACTTTGGGTTGTGTCAATAATATCCGACCTAAAACGACTCGTTGTCTCTGACCACCAGATAACATGTGAGCATACTTGTTCAATATTTGAACATCCAAATCCAAGTCCTTGAGCAAGGTGTCTATTGTATCTTCTTTACTGTTATTGTTGGGGTTCAGATGAATCACTTCTTCCCATATTGTCCGGATGTTTTGAAGTGGATTCAAGCTGCCCAAAGCATCCTGAAAGACCATTTGTATCTGCTTTCTGATTGTTTTATCATTTTCAAATAGGTCACAATCCAATTTTTTATTTTTGAACATTATGTGGCCACTATCTTGAGATAAAAGCCCCACAATAATTTTACCCAATGTCGTTTTGCCACTTCCAGACACGCCACATATGCCTATCATTTCTCCTTCATGAATTCTTAGTGAAACATCCTTTAAAATCTGCGTACTTTCATTTTTCCACCACGATGAAAATCCATCTTTACTATATGTTTTACTTATGGAATGAATATCTAAAATGCATTCCTTGTCTTTTTGTATTGCTTCCCTTTGGCCATTTAATTCAGCTCTTTGTAGATAATTCTTTGTATAATCCGAAAGAGACGATATACTTTTAGCATCGTTTTCAAAATCATCGATTAGGGTGCCTGATTGTATCATCAGGATACGGTGCGCTATCTGTCTCAATAGAGTTAAATCATGTGTTATGAATAAGATGGATGTTTTGTGTTGATGACGGATAGATAGAAGTAAATGGATGATAGATTGTGCAGTCGTCGTATCTAAAGCAGAGGTTATTTCATCGCAAATGATGACTGACGGACGGTGAGCTATAGCCATAGCTATCACTAATCTTTGTAATTGGCCACCTGATATTTGATGAGGATAGGAGCGCATTATTCTTGTGGTATCTTGAAGGCCCACTTCTAAGAGTAAGTCGTGACATTTTTGTTTCAGGTCATTTTTACTTATCTTCGGTTGATGGATTTTAATAGCTTCTTTGAGCTGATTTCCGCATGATATTAAAGGGTTAAGGGCTGTGTCGGGTTGTTGTAACACTAAACTGATGTCCTTGCCACGGATTTTTGATAGTTTATCTTCATCTTTGGATAACATGTCTTGACCATTAAAGAGGATCTTTCCATCTACTCTGAGATTGTCATAAAATGATGTCAAGCCCATGAGCGATAGTGCTGTAAGTGATTTTCCAGAACCTGAGGCACCGGTTAAACCTAAAATTTCGCCTTTGGAGAGTGTAAAGGATATTTTATTCACCAATAGAGCGATTTCTCCATGAGCATCACCTTCAATGGATAAGTTATCGACTTGAAGCACTTTTTGATCCATACAAATATTTAAACTGAATACCAAAGGTACATATTTTAATAGAATTAGTAAGAAATTGTATGAAAATTATTAAGAATAGTTTATGGTATTATAAAAAATTATTATATTTGCGCCAATCAAAACAAACTTATCATGTTAGAAATCAATTGGCTCATAGTTTTAGCCACATCTTTAGTACCCTTAGTAGTAGGTGCCGTGTGGTACGGACCTCTTTTTTCGAAAGTATGGATGCAGGAATCAGGAATGACCATGGATAAAATTCAAGGTTCAAACATGGCACTCATTTATGGCCTGGCATTGATGTTTAGCGTGTTTTTGGCCATGGGGCTAGTGCCAGCGGTCATTCATCAAATGCATGTCTACTCTGCTCTACAAAATGTAGGAGTGGCTGAGGCAGGTTCTGAAGCCCATTCCATTGTAAGTCAGTATATGGCGGCATACGGGAGTGAATTTCGCACCTACGGACATGGCGCATTACACGGTTTCATGACTGCTTTGTTTATTATCTTTCCAGCATTGGCGACTAATGCACTCTTCGAAAGGAAAAGTTGGAAGTATATATTTATCAATTTCGGTTATTGGGCAGTGTGTATGACTATCATGGGTGGTATTATTTCTCAATTTGCATAAATTTTTATCCGATACGCCATTGATATATTAGAGATGTTTGTCGATGGCGTATTTATATAATATTCTTAACAACATTTCGCACTTTGTAAACGTTTGATATCCTAAATGAGTAAGATTAAGTGTGCATAAATTTTTATTGAGTATTTGTGGATGGACTATCATGATGCTGTTGAACATGGGTTGTGCTTCTGGTGGTCAGTTGACTGGTGGACCTCCTGACAAGACACCTCCTGTGATGGATACCTTAAAGTCAGCCCCACTAAGACAAACTAATTTTTATCCTCGTCAACTAGAATTTTTTTTTGATGAGTTTGTAGAAGTTAAAGATCCTATCAAGCAGGTACTCGTATCTCCACCGTTGACATATATACCCAAAGTTAAAGAAAGAGGTAAAAAAGTGACCTTTGAATTTGATGCAAAGGAAGTTCTTCGAGAAGATGCTACCTATACTATCAATTTTGGTGAATCCATAGTCGATTTTAGAGAGGGCAATAAATTATCTAATTTTGTTTATGTATTTTCTACAGGAGACTATTTGGATAGCTTATCACTAAAGGGAAGGGTTATTAACGCTTTGACTAATAAGGGTGATGAAGAAATGGTAGTGTTTCTTTATGACAATACTCTAGACTCTGTAGTAAGAACGGAGAGACCATTTTATTTTGCCAAACCCAATAAAGAAGGCTACTTTGAGTTTAATAACATCAAGTCCGATTCGTTCAAACTTTTTGCACTTAATGATAAAAATCTAAATTACAAATACGATCTTGATGCTGAAAAAATAGCTTTTTTAGATAGTCTTGTTTTCTTGGATACCACTTTCAATGAAGAATTAATTCTAAGGTCATCTCTACCTGTACCCACACTCAAGAAAGTCAGTCACGATAATAAGACTTATGGACAGGTCTTGATTCAGTTCAATACACCACTGAAAGAAAATATCCCTATAATATTTTCCGACAGCACCATAGTATTTTCGTCTGATATACAAGGAGACAGTTTGATTGTGTATTACGAATCGTCAGTAGATTCTTTTAATATTTTTTATTTAAAAGATACTCTTACAGTAAAGCCTCGTAATAAAACGAAATTTATCAAAGATAATCCATTCAAATGGATAGGACAAAGTCACAAAGATAAAATAGTGCTAGGCGATTCACTTATGATCCATTATAATTTTCCCATTGTACAGATAGACAGTAGTCTTATCAGTGTGGTGGATACTATTGGACCACTGAATAATTTCAAATATTACCTATCGCCCAATAGAAAGTCACTCATTTTTAAAATCCTATATAAAGCCGGAGAACAGTATACGATAGAAATAGATTCCGCTGCGCTTAAAAGTATTCATGGTCAAGTCAATACCATGATGGAGCTTAATTTAGAAGCACTGACCAAGGATAAAACAGCCACCTTGCTTTTACAAGTTAATGAATTGGACACTTTATCTCAATACGTCATAAATGTGCTTCAAGGTAAAAAAATAATTTTTTCTGATGTCATCTCCATGAAGGATTCAACGGCATACAAAATAGACAACTTATTGCCCTTACAGTACGATGTTGAGATTTTTGAAGATAACAATGGAAATGGTGTCTGGGATCCAGGACATTATGATACAAAAACTCAACCCGAATATTATGCAAAGGTAGTAGGAGGGAAAATAAGAGAAAATAGAGATACAGAAATGGTTATTAAGTGGCGTATGCTTATCTCGGGAGATGAACCAAAACCAGATGTAGGCGGTTTAAGCAGAACACCATCCAATTAAAACATTGTAGTATGATTTTTAAATCAGAAAATTTAATAAAAAGATACGGTGCGAGAACTGTAGTCAATGACATGTCTATCCACGTAAATCAAGGAGAGATAGTCGGTTTATTAGGTCCTAACGGTGCTGGTAAAACCACTACTTTTTATATGATGGTAGGTTTTATAAAGCCTACTTCAGGTAAGGTGTTTTTGGACGAAAAAGATGTGACCTCTGACCCTATGTATATAAGGGCACAAAAAGGTGTAGGATATCTACCACAAGAGCCAAGTGTATTTAGAAAACTTTCGGTAGAGGACAATATCCGAGCTGTACTTGAGATGACAAAACACTCCAAAGAAGAGCAAAAGGATAAACTAGAAAGTCTTATTGCAGAGTTTAGACTCCAAAAAGTGAGAAAAAACTCCGGTGATTCACTTTCTGGTGGAGAGAGACGAAGAACAGAAATAGCCCGGTCATTGGCATCAAGTCCTAAATTCATTTTGCTGGACGAACCCTTTGCGGGTATTGACCCCATAGCTGTGGAAGATATACAGTACATAGTAGCCAAGCTCAAAACTAAAAATATCGGGATACTTATTACCGATCACAATGTGCAAGAAACATTATCTATTACAGATCGTGCCTATTTGATGTTTGAAGGAAGTATATTGAAGGCTGGTTCTGCTGAAGAATTGGCCGAAGATGAAGTCGTGCGGCGAGTATATCTTGGTAAAAACTTTGAGTTAAAGCGGAAGGTTTTGGATTTTGATGATGATAGATATGAATAAAATGATTACAAAACAATACATTACATTTTTGGTCTTATTGATGAGTATTCATTGGGCAAGTTGCACAACAAAAGGTAAAGAACTGACTGCGGAAGAAAAATATGTTGTGGACACCATGTATTCCAATAGGGTATCCCAATATCGTATGGAGGCCGATTCACTGTGTAAAATATATACATCGACTCATTTCGAAAATGTGCGAGATTCCCTACAGGATGAAACTATGATAGAAATAGAACTATTACTCAATAAGAAAATGACTGAGGAATGAAGTACTGGATATATGGTCTCACTATGTGTATAGCTTTAAGTGCTTGTAATACCAGTTCAGGTGACCTCTCACCTGAAAACCCTAAGATAAAGGAAGCCCTTGAAAAGCGCAAACAAGATTACATCGCTGATGTCATGTACACTTGTCAAATCGATATGTATCAACGAGCTGCCGAGTATGTGGATTCACTTATCGCTGCTGAGATATATTTTCAGATATCTGACTCCATTGTCTTTCCTCCCAAACCTGAATACCCTGGTTGGCCTGGCCCTATCATCCTTATTGATACACTGAGAGCAAGACCTATTTTTGAGGAGGAAAAAATAGTCGAGGAGTTAGATTGATGGTTAGACCTTCCGTACTGTCTTTTTAAACAACGTAAGATGCCATTCGATAAATTTGAGCTTTTAAGACATTAATCATAAAATACTTATTTTAATTTATTACCCTAAGTGGTATAGAGTTACGATAATTTGCTGACGTGAATCAATAAATAGCTCATTATTTAAAACCATTTAACCCGCATTATGCGTTAGAACTTCGTAATGAAGGTCGAAAGGCCAATAAAATAA
>DAIPYV010000048.1:0-19494 GCA_036782555.1 Saprospiraceae bacterium | reverse complement strand
AAGCCAAAAATCCACCTTCTACGCCCGTACAGATTGGGCTATTTCCTAAACCTGTTACGTTATTTATTGTGATGGCTGGCGCGGACAATACTGTAAAGGTAATTGTTGTCGTACTTGAACAGCCATTTACATCTGTAAAGATTACATCCACTATATCACCATTAACTGGATTAAATATTGTTGGATCCACTAGAGGATTACCTTCAAATTCATAAGTGAACGTTCCTACTCCACTTGTAATACCACTCTCTAAACTTGTTAAATCATAAGATATTTCAAATGAACATATTTCTGGTGTCTGTGCTGTAAGAACAGGTAACGCATTGACCGTAAAGGTAATTGTCGTGGTACTTGAGCAACCATTACCATCAGTAAAGGTAACAAATACTTCATCTCCATCTACAGCGGTAAATTGTGTCGCATCAACTATCACGACTCCGTTATATTCATATGTAAAAGTCCCTGTTACATTTATTATATCTCCTTCAAGACTTGTTAAATCGTATGGATTTTCATTTTCACATATCTCTGGTGTTTGAGCTGTTAAAATAGGACTTTCATTCACTATCACCTCTCTTTGTGGTGCGGTTACTCTGCAACCATTATCGTATTCTACCATTAAATCAACAGTATAAACACCTCCTACACTCCATGTAGGTCTTTGCTGTCTTCTTGTACCGTCTGATGCAGTTTGTCCTACTGAATTTATGGCAGGACTACCTGTGAAAGTCCACTCATAAGAAGCTACTGGCGGCATACCACCAGATGCAGGAGAAGCCAAAAATCCACCTTCTACGCCCGTACAGATTGGGCTATTTCCTAAACCTGTTACGTTATTTATTGTGATGGCTGGCGCGGACAATACTGTAAAGGTAATTGTTGTCGTACTTGAACAGCCATTTACATCTGTAAAGATTACATCCACTATATCACCATTAACTGGATTAAATATTGTTGGATCCACTAGAGGATTACCTTCAAATTCATAAGTGAATGTTCCCATTTCAATGGTCATGTTAGTCTCAAGACTCGTCAGATTAAATGGCACTTCAAATTCACATATTTCAGGTGTTTGAGCGTTTAAAACGGGAGTAGCATTGACTGTTACTTCCCTTTGTGGTGCAGATGTTCTACATCCATTATCATATTCCACTGTTAAATCGATAGTATAAACTCCAGCTGTACTCCATGTAGGTCTTTGCTGCCTAAAACTGCCGTCAGAAGCAGTCTGTCCCGCATTAGCAATAGCAGGGCTACCGTCAAACATCCACTCATAAGACGCCACCGCTGGTGGTCCTGCTGCTGTAGGTGATGCTAAAAAAGCCGCTTGAGTACCTGCACAAACAGGAGAATTGGGTAAACCCGTTAGATTGTTAATAGTAATTGTAGGGCAACCGCCATCTGTCGCATCAGGATTAGGCTCAAAACATGTAGAACTTGGATCTTGGTCAGTTCCATCAGTTAGGAAAGGAATAAAATTGATATCGCCCAGATTACGTGCCATTACATCAGCTATAACATCAGTACCATACCAATTAATTTCAGCGAAAACTTCTCCATCAATGATGTTTGCGCCATCAGCGTCTAGAGCAGCGCCTGCAGTAGTCCTTATTAAACTATTATTGATTACGTCTAGATTTTCAAACCTTACAGGACCATTAGGATCCGCATTGTGTAAATTAAAGAAAAAGATACTTCTGTTTGATGAGGTAATATCGTTATTCTCTATAAGTAGATTAGATTGGACAGGCATAGAAATTTGTGGAGTAACTCCACCTGCATTGAAAGTAAAACCTGATCTTACCCCAGAAAGGACGTTACAACTTGCTGAAAAGCCTGTTAAGTTTCTTTGACTTAAACTAAAGATACCCAAATCTGTGTTTGTGACAGTATTGTTATTAATTGTTATATTAGATGCATCTCTGTCTGACATCCCTATCTGGATGCCCCATGGAGTATTATTGCCATTAGCTGGAAAAACATCTCCCAAGTCCAGTGTATTACCGGATATTTCAGCTGTTTGCAAACCATCAGCATTGATACCACGACGACCAGTATAGGTTGGATTTATGTGCGAAATACAATTATTTTGAACAAATGCATTATCTATATTAAATAAAACAATGGCCGTAGAATTATTGAGTAAAATATTCTCTATTCTATTATTGTTTACTGTCCAGTTGGCGGAACCTATACCACCACCTTGACCTAAACCATGACGAATCGGAATTTGCGCTGTGGTTGAATGCAAATAATTATTAATAATAGTAATATCACTAATAGCATCATTTCCATTAGGAGAACTAATTTGTGCATTAACTCCAAAGAACTCAAAACCATCTATTGTTATTCCGTCAAGTCCTAAAGTTAATCTACCTTCAATCCTAGCTTCTGGATTACGAGTATCACAACCCGATATGGAAGAGTTGGGACCATTTAATATTAAAGACTTATTTACATTTACATTTTGATTATATGTACCATCCATGACATTGATGACATCACCTGCGGCTGCATAATCTATGGCAGTCTGAATATTGCTGTTCATATCCGACCGCACATACAAATTATCCTCAACATAATAAACTAAACCATTTCTACTACTTCTTCCTCTGTGAAACATAACAGCTTCGACATTAAACAAATCAGACAAAGGCAATGCACTAAAGGCTATACCATTTACTGAACCAGCTGTGATATCAAGACGGAAAGCCGGAGCAACATTACTTAAATTAATCAATGCACTAGTAAAACCTACAAAATTATTTGCTCCCCAAGTGTAAGAGCCTGTTGTAGGTGAAACTCCCCCAAAAGAAGCATGGGTACCATTGTTTTCAAATGTGTTTCCGGAGATTGTGACACCTGCACTGTAGTCATCCAGGCTCAAAGCTGTTCTACAATTTTCAAAAACATTATTTAAAATATTAACCGCACTTCCTGGAGCGCCATTGTAATATATACCTGAGTTCCATGTTACATGACTTCCGAATAAACCACCTGACACGTCACCTGTAAAAAGGTTATTTGTAATACTCTTTGTACCAACACCAGCAGAAATTTCAATACCTCTTACAGTACTCCCAGAGGTAACACCTACTCTCTCTATAATATTATGTTGCAAAGTAGCAACAGTAGCACCCCCTACAGAAATTGGCGTAGTAGTGTTGGTTTGGCGTACAGTGAATCCACTAAACACTACATTAACAGAAGCCATAAGATTAATCTGCCCATTTAAAATAATGGACTCAGCTCCTCTTGTCCCTGTGTTAGGATCTATACCGATATTAGCTCCTCTTAGGTCAAGATTCTTATCAACAGTGATGACTTCACTATAAGTGGCTGCAGCAACATCAATTATATCGCCAGCACTTGCAGCATTGATAGCTGCTTGAATTGTTGTGTAACAAGGAAGGTTCCCTCCACACAGTCCATCAGGATTAACAAATCTATCCTGAGACTTCATATCCTGATTTAATATCAAGATAGAAAAAACTACCAACAAGTAGTTCACGAATTTTTTAAATTTTGAGTCCTTAACTAACATAATAAATTTTTTTTATTTTATTTTGAGATACCGAAAAATACTTCTATTATTGTGTAAAACTATACACTCAAACGGAAATACAAGCGCAAAGATAATAATATGTTACATATCATGTTTATTTTTAATGTGTTTTTTTGAGTATTTTATTTATAATTTTATTTAATCATGTTTATTATATTGTTATTCATTATATTATATATTTTATTAATTTCTGTAATAATCTTTATTAAACCCCTATTTGTCATATATCAAGCCATTTTTAAATTTGCCAAGCTCAAAACAATGTCTGCATATATAATGCATTACCTAAAAGTCTTAATATGTTTTAATTTATAGAATTTGGATCTTATATAGAGATACTTGCGAGATAAAATATATACGAAACATATTATATGTGTTTTAATGAGTTATTCGTCTTATCTAAGAGTTATGTATAAAATTTTATCCATCTTAAAATCTTTAATTCAATTATAAATATACAATAAAAACTATAAACCTTTTCTTACAAAAAAACTTATGAGAGTATATTAAATGTATTGAATGAAGGTGTTAATAATAGGAGCTGGAATAGCGGGGTTATCATCGGCGGTCCGCATGGCAGCGCGAGGGTATGAAGTCCATTTGTTTGAAGGAGGAGATAGCCTGGGAGGTAAACTACATGAATTTAGCTTGGATGGATACAGATTTGACTTTGGGCCCTCACTTTTTACAATGCCACAATATGTACTTGAATTATTTGAGATAGCAGGTAAAAACCCTAATGATTATTTTGATTACTACACATTAGATACCATATGCAATTATTTTTGGGAAGACGGTACACGATGCAGCACATATAAAGATAAAGAAAAGACTATACAGGAATTATCTTCTAAATTGGATGAATCACTGCAGATCTTAAAAAATTATTTTGAAAATAGCCGTCAAAAATATGAACTCACAGGCCGTACATTTTTAGAGCATAGTTTGCACAAATTTAAAACATGGTATACCAAGGATGTAGCCAAGGCTTTGTTCAATCTGCATAAATTGGATGTACTAAATACCTTACACGGTGTAAATAAGTCTTATTTTAATAATAATAAAACTATACAGCTATTTGATAGATATGCCACTTATAACGGCTCCAATCCGTACAAAGCACCTGGAATGTTAAGTATAATACCTCATTTTGAATATGGGTTTGGTGCTTACATTCCTAAAAAGGGAATGAATCAGATCACTACATCTATTGTTCAGTTATTGGAGGATATGCATGTACATATTCATACTGATACTAAGGTCACGAAAATAATTAAAAGTGGTAAACGGGTATCAGGTATCATAACAGAAAAAGGAGAAAAATGGGATGGTGACTTGGTCATCACCAATATGGACGCTTATTTTACATATCTTCAATTATTGGATGATTCTCAAAAAGCAAAGGAGGTCCTAAAGCAAGAAAGATCTTCATCAGCTTTAATTTTCTATTGGGGTATAGAAAGTACTTTTCCTGAACTAGACTTACACAATATTTTTTTTAGTGAGGATTATAAAACTGAGTTTGACCATATATCTAAAGGTACAGTCTATAATGACCCTACGGTATATATCAATATCACTTCCAAATATGTCCCTAAGGATGCACCCAATGGATCTGAAAATTGGTTTACTATGATAAATGTACCCTATAATAAGGGACAAGACTGGGATAAAATCATTGAACAAAGTCGACAAAATATCCTAAATAAACTATCGAGAATATTAGGAATGAATATCGCGGAACTCATAAAATGCGAGTACATATTAGATCCCAGAACTATTGAATCCAAAACATTTTCATATACAGGATCATTGTACGGTACGAGTTCCAATACCAAATGGGCTGCATTTGCTAGACACCCCAATGCTTCACCGCAATATAATAATCTATATTTTGTAGGAGGAAGTGTGCATCCAGGAGGAGGTATTCCACTATGTATATTAGGTGCTAAAATAGTGGACGATTTGATACACCATAATTGATAATAAATGAACAGCAATTTAACTGAAAAATATATTCCCGTTTTCCTTATCGCTTCATCATATATATTTGGAATAATATGTATAAAACTGGACTTTTTACCACAGTTAGTTCAATTAACATGGTTTCAAATGCTTCTTACAGCGGGAGTATTGATTTATGTGTTAAGGGAGCAAAACAGTTCGGGTTTTTATAAGTATTTAGGTGTATCTTATATCGTAGGTTTTTTGGTAGAAGTGGCCGGTGTAAATACAGGGGTTATTTTTGGTGAGTACAGCTATGGAGAGGCTTTAGGCTGGAAAACTTGGGGGACACCTTGGATAATAGGTATCAATTGGTTTATTGTTACTTATGTTATTAATCAAATCATAGCTGAATGGAAATTAAAAAGAATACTGCATGCCGCTTTAGCAGCTATGATCATAACCTTACTAGACTATGTTATAGAACCTAATGCAATAAGCTTAGGTATGTGGACTTGGGAAAGTCAGGACATACCACTTAAAAACTATCTAGCTTGGTTTGTGATAAGTTTTGGCTTAAGTTATTATTACCACACACAAAATTTGCCTTCGAAATGGATATCCAAGATAGTATTGGTAATGATGGTTTTGTTTTTTATAGTCTAGTCATTACTCTTACAAAAGGCTTGAACTAATTGAACTTTTACCTTTCACTACGAAGTTCAATTCATCAGTCGAGTTTAAACTTTTTTAGGAGGTAAATCAAAAGCTACGGCCTCGTGCAAAAATCCCCCTTTGTGAGCACCGTCACAAAATGGCAAATTTTTAGACTGTCCACATCTACAAAGACTGACTACAGTTCTGCCTTGAAGCCCGTATTCATTGCCTTGAGCATCTAAAATTGTAAATTCTCCTTCTACTTTTAAGGAGCCATTATTATTAACTATTATTTTGACAGGTGTTTCCATGATTTGTTTTTGAATAGATTGAATGGGATAAACGTGATTTTGAATATTAATGTTTAAAAAATGTTTTATTTAATTGATAAATCTATTTTATCTAAAAATGAGAAGTTACTAAAAAGGATAATTGACGCCTACTTGTACATTGCCAAGGCCTTGTTGGCGAATTTCTTTGAATGTGTACCAATGTCGAGAGCGTACTTCATCCACATAAGGTGACCTTATTTTGTAACCAAAGTCGAACCGAATGATAAAGAAATCAAAATTAAACCGTAGGCCGTAACCCGCACCAATTGCCAATTGATTAAGAAAATCACTTGAAATATGCGCCTGAGGTCTTAACTCATCACGTCTTAACATCCAAACATTGCCTGCATCAACAAAAAGAGCGCCCTCAAGTTTCCACACCATTTTAAATCTATATTCAGCATTAAGCTCTATGCGTATATCTCCTTGATTTACGAATATTTGTACAGAGTCTTGAGTGGCTCTATCAAAATAACCACCAGGGCCAGGTTGATTAATATTCCAGGCTCTAAGGCTATTGGGCCCACCAACCCCAAACTGCTTAATAAATGGATTGGCTAAGTTTTCACCAAAGGGAACAATAATACCTAAGCTCAACCGTGATGCAAGATTGGTTCTTTTACTTATCTCATGACCATATCGACCATCAAATTGATACCTAATATATTTAGAAAAAGCCAAATCTGTCGGTGTATTCAAACTCCAAAAATCATTTCTACCAGAGATACCATTATATAGTAAATTGGTCAAATGTACTTCTAAGCCTGAAAATTCTAATGTATTGAACAATAAGTAAGAGTTGCCTTTACTTGTCTTAGGTTTATTATAAATGTGGGTAAACTCTCTAAAAAGAAAACCTGTACCCAGTATATTTTGGAAAGAAAGTAAAAGTAATGGATTATTGTTAAAGCGATTGGCATCATCTATTGTATATAAGTCCACATTGATACCCATGGGCTTAAAGATATATCGATTGCCTTTGGGTGATGTGTAATCAAAGCCATAAGAAGCATTTACAGATTGAATAAGAAAGAAGTCACTGATATCATTGATATTAAATCCAATGCTAATATTAGTGTTGGCTTGTTCCACAAATTCATTAAAAAACCTATCTTTAATAATACCAAATCTGTTTAAAAGACTTCCCATCCTAGCAAAATCAACAAATGAAGGTATGGTCAAATTATTTTGCAAAGAAATAGAAGCAGTCCTCCTGACTAAAGAACGTCTAAATGTTCCGTCAGGTCCTTCAACTTCCGGATAACTCACTTCTGAACCTAATTCTAGTCTAGTACTAAACCTTTCAGATCCTCCAAATAAATTTCTATGAGTAGCTTGGCCAGATAAAGAAAGACCTAGTAAATCAAAACCACCTAAAGTACTGTAGTAGCCTTGTAGTCCCGCATCGAAAATCCACTTTTTGGGATAGGGTGACAATAATACATTAAAATTCATCACAGTGTCAAAAGCCTCATCTGGAGTAGAGCTAATAGTCACAAACCGGTATGTTCCTAAATTATTGAGTTTTCTATATGACTTTTGTCTATTTTCTCGATTCAAAACATCTCCATTTTTTAAAAAGATTGAATTATTGAGTAATGAAGGTTTTACTAAAAAATTTTGAGACTGTCTGTAAAACGTAATGTTATCAAATTCAGCTTTTTCTAAATTTTCTTTCGATTGACTTCTTATGTAGTCTGTATACACATTAATTTTACCAACACTATACCTTTTATGTAAGGTATCTGGGAGCGGAGATTTTATAATAAAATCTATAGCGATGTCTTTATTAGCAAAACTACTATCTCCCTCTATTTCGATGTAATTTATTGCAAAATTGCTGTAACCTTGATTTTGAATAGACAAAGTTAATCTTGCTTTTTCAAGCTCAAAAGCATTGAAGTCTATAAAATCTCCCTCTTTTACGAAAGCTTCTCGGGAGATAGATTGAATATAATTGATTAAGGGCTTATCATCTGAGATATAATTGAGATCCCTAATTTTATATCTTGGGCCAGTAGATACTATGTAAGTAACATCTGTATTTGTCCAATGATGAGTGTTAAAAGAAGTAGAAAAGACTCTGAGATCCTCTTCCGTTATATAATCCACTTTCGCTTCATAATATCCTTTTTTAAATCGTAAGTAATTTTCCATATTTTTAGCTATGAGTTTAGCTTCCTCTGAATCAAAATATTTAGGTTCCTCTCCCAAATTTTTCAAGGCCTTATTGACAAAAGAATTTTTATCTTCACCACTGTGCCTTAAATAAATATATTCTTTTGGTAAGAATAATAATAGCTTACCATTTGAGCTTTGGGTTATAAATGAGGTGAGTTCGTTAGATAATTTTTTACTATCAACTATACTTTTTTTATTTTTAAAGACTATCTTTGTATTTTTTAATAGAGATTGGTCGGCTGCCATATATCTACCCATATTACAGCTACTCATCCAAAATAGAAGGCTCAATAAAACAATTAAAGGTAAAAAGGTCGTTTTTATATACATTCGTTACACTAAAAAATCTAAATATACTTGGTATCAAAACAAAAAATAAAGGACATTAAATCGCTTCAACAACCAAAATTTCGGCAAATTTATAACAAATTTGTGGCAGAAAGTGACAAAGTGGCTATAGAATTCATAAAAAACCCAAAATATTCTATTGAAGAGTTATTTATTACTCATGCTTCTGAGGAAAAATACAAACAATTATTAGCCGATTATCCAAGTCCTTTGCTCTATGTTTCCGAAAAAGAGATGTCAATGATGTCAGGTCTTAAAACGCCTTCAGACATATTGTTATTACTAAAAAAAAGTGAAGATACTCTTAATGATAAAATAAATCTTCCATCAAAAGCCCTCTATTTAGATGGTGTACAAGATCCTGGAAATGTGGGCACTATCATACGCATTGCGGACTGGTTTGGTATATCTATGGTAATAAGGTCAAATGATAGTGCAGATTTTTTCAATCCAAAGGTTGTCCAATCTACTATGGGAAGTATGTGCAATGTTTCATTACTAACGGCTGAACTTAGTGAATGTGTCAACCTCTACCCAAATATCATCGGTACATTTATGCAAGGCGATGATATCAATTTATTAAAAGAAATCTCACAAGGACTTTTAGTAATGGGTAGTGAAGGTAAAGGCATAAGACCCAGCAATATACCCTTAATCTCTAAAAGAGTAACAATTGCGGGTGATAAAAACAGAATCGCTGATTCACTTAATGTGGCTGTAGCTACCGGTATATTATGTGCGAATTGGCGGTAATACCTCATTCTCTTCCACTTTGGATTTCAAGAGATTTGTTGTAACTTTCTTGAAAATCATCAAAAGTATTCAGTTCATTTTGATGACTCATTGATTTTTCATTTATAAACATCAAAAACCCTAATTCATATTGAATATGAGATTCATATGTTAATGATTTAAAAGCATCATTAATTCTAAATAAATCAATGACATTGACCCAGTCATTACCTATCCATATTGATATTGTAGGGTTAAGTACATAATTACCTTGATCGATTCTCAAAAAAAGTCTTTTACTTTGAGGGCTATTTTTAAACATTTCATTACTTGCCAAAATATGGCTGATATAACTTCGCTTTTTTCGGAACGTAGGCAGCACTTCAGACGACAAATCTTCATAAAATTTTAAAAACTCAGACGTATCATATTTTACATACTTATAGTTTTTAAGTGGTGATAAAGAAAGTAGAATGTCGTCAATTTTGTGCTTTAATGTAGAAATCATGTAGTTCAAAATGAAATATTCTCCCTGAAAGTGCTCTATTTTTATGAGCTTATTATCAATTTTGAGTTTGATACTTTGATCTTTGACATGTGAATAATATTTATTCAACATCATGCAGCCATATTCTGTTTCAGTATAGAGTTTTAAAAGAATAAAATTAAAAAATGACCTTCCATAATTATCTACCAAAGTAGTATTAGCACGATTTTTTATCAAAAAATCTAAAATATTTATGGCTCCAAATAATGTCGCTACCATCAAAGGAGTCATATTAAACTCATATCTAAAATCTACTCCATATTGTCTTACGTTTTGTTCTACAGCCTTCACATTGTCATGCAGATATTCATTCAGATGTTTTCGCATCAATTCTCCACCTTTTTCGACCCAGTCATCAGCTAACTTATATTTCAATGCAGATAATTTAGGAAATACATCTCTCTCTTCGTAAAGTATGGCATGAAGGAAAAGCTTATCTTTAGCTTTTTTGTTAAAATATTCTGGATTTAATGCAGTAATATATAATTCACTTAAATCACTGCGTTGAATAACCTCCCAAGGTACCTTTTTAACTTTTAAAATGTTACTTTTGATAGCATCAGCTTGTTCATTTTTTCCTTGTAATTCTAATTTCCTCGCTTCTTGCAACCACTCTTCCTGCGTTGAACTTTGGTCATCGATGCCTACTTTTTGTCGAAAATCAACCAAATCCAATAGCTTTAATAAATCATGCTTTTTTTGTGTTTCAATGACAAAAAGATTCTTAATAGCACGCGTAATGGCTACATATAAAGCATTGATATAAAACTTATACTCATCAAGAGACTTATCACTTTTGTCTTTTGACCTAGCATACTTTATTTCATCTACGTGTAAGTCATTAGGATAAACGCCATCAGCAATTTCTCTAAAAACTTTTTCATTGCTTGAAATGATGTCAAACAATATTACGTTTTCGTACTCTAAACCTTTGGCCTCATGTACAGAAAAAAGTAGGGGTGTTTGGAAATACTGTTTAGCTTTAATCTTATCTTCATTGCGTAGGACAATAACTGCAAATTTTGTAGACTGCCGCGTTTTATTATTAAATTCCGTCTTAATATTAGTAGAGTTTTCATAAAAAGAGACTTCACCGTGGTTTATAGAATTGGCTTCCACCAAGTAAGTGCTTTCTCTATCTATTGACCCAAACCTAGCATTTTTGACAAGCAGAAGTTTATTGGCTATCTGAGTCACCTCAGGAGTATTGCGGTAATTAGTAGCCAAAATTTGGACAATATCGCTTTTTATCTCTTCTTGGTAAAAAAGAGTTTTTACTTTGGACCAAGAAAAAAAATTGGGGTGAACTATCTGGTTTGAGTCACCGCACAACATAAAATTACTTTTGTGGTGAAGACACGATAAAATTAATCTCAACTGGACACTTGTGATATCTTGCACTTCATCAACTACCACGACATCATAATAAGCCCGTGCTTTAAGAGTATGCTCAAAGGCTATAATGTTAGAGTCAAATAATTTATTTTCATGGAGAAAATCAATATATCTTAAAAACAGGTCATAAACTTTTTCACGGTCCTCTATCGGAAAAATTGATTGTTTGACCCCCAATTTTAAGTAATCCTCTCGGGTCATATAAGAACTGTCAGTGGCTGTACCCGTAATGACACCTTTAAACTCTTCAAATAGCTTGTAATTATCCCTGACTTTATAACCTTCTTTGTATTTCCACACCCACTGCTCAAAATCCCTAAAGTTGATTTCTCTTCCTGCTACCACTTCTATAGTATTGAGCAGTTCGTCAAAAGATAAAAAGTCTATTTCTTGTTTTTCATTATCATAATTGTAGGAATAATAGAGTTTTTTGGCATTCTCCACAAGGTAAGGAGACAAGGTAACATAAAGGATTTTACCCGTTAGATTTTTCATTTTTTCCAAGGTCAATGCAGTTTTACCACTACCCGCAGAACCTATGATGATCACTGGCATGGGATATTTTTCAATACCCTTTTGGATATCATCAAAAGATATTATTTTGTCGAGTATATTGAATCTTCTAGTCTTTTTGTTGACATAACTTAGCGAAACTTTATTTTCATCGTCGACCTCGTGTTGACTTGCAATAAATTTCTCCTCATCAATTTGACCATACCCTCTGAGAAAACGTGATTTTTCATATGCGTGATTAAGTATCACTTCAAGCACTAAAATATACTTTTCATCGCCATATTGACCAATTTGAAAAAGTAACCTATTGGTATCATCTAGCTTGGCCCTATAAAAACCACTGTTGACCATTTTTTTGACATCAGCTGACTTAAAGTCACCATTTTTGAGAAATTCCATTACTTTGTCAAATTGTCTTTTAACTCTTAAAGGCACATTCAGATCATTGTATATCAGTATATCCATAAAAAGAGTCAATTAAATTTGAAGCATGCTAAAAAAACTAAGCCAATACAAATCTTTTTCCAGGTAAATTGCGTACGAGTCCTTTAAATTCTAATTCAAGTAAGATAGATGCTGTCTCTGATGGTGTCAAATGTGCTTTGTAAGTGATGACATCAATAGGTGCTTCTTTTTCTACCTGCAAGATATTCATTATGGCTGTCTCCTTTTCATTGAGCTCTACAAAAAGTTGTTTTTGGATGACTTTGCCAGCATCAATATCTTCCCAGCGCATGATGTAAGCTACGTCAGCGGCTGATTCTAAAAGATGGGCCTTATTTTGTTTGATTAACTTATTGCAACCTTCAGATTTTTCTTCTGTAACGGCTCCTGGCAAGGCAAAGACATCTTTATTGTAATCATTGGCATACTCTGCAGTAATAATAGATCCTCCCTTCCTCTTTGACTCTATGACAATGACGACATCACTCATAGCTGCAATGATCCTATTGCGCATAGGGAAATTTTCTCTATCAGGAATAGTACCAGAAGTAAATTCGGTCAAAACTCCACCGTTTTGTATCATTTTATGACTAAGGCTTTTGTGCTCTTGTGGATAGATTCTATCTAGACCGTGTCCCAATACACCAATAGTAGGAATACCCAATTCTACACACTTCCTATGTGCTGTGACATCTACACCAAAAGCCAAACCACTAATAAGTAATACATTGTATGGCATAAGACCTTCTACTATCTTGTCACACATAGACTTTCCATAATCCGTGGGCATTCGTGTACCTACGATAGATACTGTACGTTTATGATTCAAATCCTGATTGCCTTGGTAGTATAATAATATCGGAGATGAATCCACATTATATAATCTGGCCGGGTAAGATTTGTCTAAATAAGGAATCGGCGTGATATTATGTTTTTTAACAAATGTGTACTCCTCTTCAGCATCTAAAAGGTACTCTTTGGGGTTAAAATCCTTTACAAAACTTTGTCCAATGCCCGGTATTTGAACCAAATCCACAGGTTTCATATCAAATACTGCATCAATACTTTTGCAGTAAGCTATCAACGTTTTTGCAACGATGGGTCCTACCTTCGGTACTTTGGTTAAAGCTATAAGTTGTATGATTTCTTTATCTGTCATTCTAAACTTTCTGCAGCTGCTCTAAAAGCATTAGCTTTAGTCATATCTCCTCTTAACTCATGAGCTAATGCCAGAGCTTCATTAAGTTCTTTGTTTTTCTTATTGATATGATAGCCATAATCGAGGTACATTAATGCCCAATTTCTTCTTTTATCCGTAAATTTAAGTAATTCTTTTCCTACATCTACGTAAAATGGAAACAATCCTTCATCATATCCAAAATCTTTGAGATATTCGCAAAAATCTTTAATAAATGAAATATCAGGACGCCTCAAAATGATAGGTTTCATATCCCTTGTATAAGCGTAAATATCTCTATCCATCTTAAACCTTTCGGACACAACACCTACTAGCATGAGATTGGCATTATTATAATCTGGTACAATTTCTACTGCCTTAGTAGCATAGTATTCTACCTTTCTGAGCATTTCTTTTTTCTCATCCTTTGTGCCTCTACTTTCCTTATATTCTTCAAAAATTGCGGTGGACATGAATGAATTGGCTCTCGCACTACCACCAGAAACTGCCACAGCAGCCCTATTGAGAGATAAAGCATTTTCCCATACAGGCACTCTTACATAAGATTTTAATCCATACCCTACTGTAGCTCCCAAAGCTAACACCGCACCTAAAATCCAGCCACCATTAAACAACTTAGATAGGTGATGCGACAAAAAATAAGCCACAGCTATACAAAAGCCAGCTGAGGCCATAAAAATAAAACGTTCATTCATAAAAGTACCCAAGTTAATGACAATATTGGAGACTATACTGAGTGTAGCCAAGTAAAACAAAATACTATAAGAATAAATGTTTTTAGATTTCCAACCTTTAATGCCAATAGCTGCCAACACAATATATCCTACTAAAGATATAAAAGGTATGAGTGTAAATAATGAGGATTTAGGAATAGCGTAAGGATAGTAATCATGGGACAATGGATGCGGAAAAACCATTAATGCAATATATTTGCCCAGAGTGTACATGATGGAACCCATTTTTTCAAAAGGTGTCATACCTAAAAAAGGGTTGTTCATCAGGTCAGTAATCTGTTGATTAAATTTCGGTACACCAGCAGTATTGAATCTCAACATCAAGTATAAGAATGTGGTGACCCCCAACCACAGCAGAAGATTCTTGATAGCAGATCCCTTATTGTGCCCAAAGAAGTAAATAGTAAAAGGTATTACCGCCAAGAATGTGATAGCGTTTTCCTTTGACAGCAAAGCTAAAAAATAAGTGACCACACTCGTAATGAGCCACTTTTTGCTATTGTCGTCAGTAAATCTCATAGCCGCATATAGTGCCACCAATGAAAATATCATGGACATAATTTCGTCTCGGCCTTTGATATTGGCTACAGCCTCTACATGTATGGGATGCACTAAAAACAGCAACGATGCTACAAAAGGTACGCCCAATAACCAATGCTTAGGTTTAAAATTCCTAAACATCATAGTCAAAACCATCATGAGTAGAACTCCGGTTAAAGCATATAGCATTATATTTATAATATGACTCACTTTGGGATTGAGCTTACCTTGTACACCATATTCCATGGCGAAGGTAACTATAGACAAGGGTCTATATCTATTTCCTTGTACAAACTCTTTTTTCTCACCAAAATAACCTTCAAAACTCTCAGTCGTGAGGATGTCCCAGATACCCGAAAAACCTTTTTTGGTGTATTCATTATCTGTGATAACTATCTTATCATCCAATACATATCCGTAAGAGATACACGTATGGTACATGGCCCAAGAAATCGCAAAAAACAATAATAATGCAGGCCAATACCTATTCAAAAAATTTTCTGTATAAAATTTACCTTCTGTATGAGGTACAGTATTGGGTACTTCTTGTCCGATGACATGTGTGGGTTTTTCTATTATATTTTTTCTTTTAGCCATACTGATTTTGTATAAAAATTGTAAAACGGGCACAAAGATTATAAATTTTAGAAAATTTTAGTGTTTCTATTGACAAAAATTAGTTTAAGTATCGTCTTTTTGATAAAAAATAAGTTAAATGTATGATTAATGTATCTTTCAAAAAGCTTTAAACAGGTAGATACTTGAAAAATAATTTAGTCTAAACTATTTAAATATTTCGTACGAATCACTCACAAGAACAGCTTTCAAAAATACATATTTTAAACATAAACCCAACAATTCATGTTATAACTCCATGAAAAAATTTTATCATATTCGACATTTTTTTTTATTCATCCTTATATGGCAATGGGCTATCTATCAAGGGAATGCACAGTCCTACCCTACTATGCCTATCCCAATATATGACAAAACTGGAAAACTTCTCCCGAACACTAATGCGGGCGGACTAAAATCACCACAATTTTCTGCAATAGACTTCAATGATGACGGCATTCAGGATTTATTTGTATTTGATAGAAATGCGAATAAGGTACTCCCATTTATTAAAAAAGATGCACCAGGCTCGATTGAATATGTATATGCACCAGAATATGTCAATGACTTCCCGAAAATGATACAATGGGCCCTTGTTAGAGATTATAATAATGATGGCGTACCCGACTTATTTACATGTTTTGATGATTTCACTATTGCTGCTAATGCAGTGGCTGTTTATAAAGGTACTAGGTTAGCATCTGGTAGGTTGTCCTTTGAACTCATCAATCCTCCCAATGTGAGATTTAGAAATGTCCTCAATTACCTGACTCCATCAAATACATACAATGCTATTTTTGTTAATACCATTGACATGCCAGTGATTATGGACTTGGACGATGATGGCGACTTAGATATCATTAGTTTTGATTCAGGAGGTCAATATGCGACTTTCTATAAAAATCTTTCACTCGAAGAAGGATTGGGAATAGATGCGTTCAAATATGTAATAGCAGATCCCTGCTGGGGCAAATTTCAAGAAGCACAATTCAATGACGAACTCACATTAAGCACGAGTTCTTTAGACTGTTCGACTGGTTTTTCACCTGGTGATGCATCAGGTACGCGACATTCGGGTACAGCATTAAGTGTTCTTGATTTGAATGGTGATAATTTATTAGATATGCTTATAGGTGACATAGGCAGTGCCAGAATGACAGCATTGATCAATCGGGGTACAAAAGATAGTGCCTTTATCACCGAAAAAATATCAGACTTTCCTTCTTTTGACGAAAAAGCGACTATTTCAGATTTTGTGGCTGCCTATCACCTAGATGTAGATGGTGATGGAATTAGAGATTTGATATGTACTACTAATGCTGTCAATAACTCAGAAAATATCAATCATATTTGGTATTATCAAAACCAAGGTACAGACCTGAGTCCCAATTTCACTTTGATAAAAAAAGATTTCCTCATTGACCAAATGCCACATTTTTATAGTGGGGCACATCCTGTTTTTGTGGATGTCAATATGGACGGTCTTATGGACATTATCGTAGGAACCGATGGCATCATAGACCACACTAAGGAAAGAAAAAATCGATTGGTATATCTTAAAAACATAGGTACCAAAACAAAGCCTGAATACCAAATAGAAGACGATAACTATCTCAATTTTGGCCAATTTACTGATGTGCAAGTCAAAAGATTGGCGCCTACCTTCGGAGATCTAAATGGAGACGGAGCTTTGGATTTATTGGTGGGTACACATCAAGCTGGTTTTCTGTATGCTGAAAACAATGCACTCCCTTCATATCCACTTCAATTTGGTGCTATACAAGGTGCTTTTCCGTATAGAGATAACTCTTCTCCCTTATTTTTAGTACAAAACTTAAAACCTCAGTTATTTGATGCAGATTATGATGGTCTACCTGATATTGTCGTCGGTAAAACCAACAGACAACTCAATATGTTTTCCAATCAAGGAACGCTCGAAAATCCTTTTTTCAATATGAATAATTTTCAAACACCTAATCTTATAGACTTTGGAAATTACATAAGATTACAGAGCGCAACACATGGTAATGCTGCGCCTACATTTTTTAAATCTGGTGATGAAACCTTGTTACTTCTAGGCACGGATAATGCACAACTAGATTTACTACGTCTTGGACCTCCGCCTTACCGTGACACTTTCCAATTGATAGAAAGAAATGTCGGAAATATTTATGAAGGTCGCAATACAGTGGCCTCAGTAGCAGATATTGATTATGATGGCCTTTATGAATTTGTTGTGGGAAATGAACGTGGCGGGATAGCATTTTATAAGTCCACCCTAACTGTAGGAAAAGAAAGTTCAACTGCCTCTCCAGAATCAGCCATTGACATCCATTTATGGCCCAATCCTGCGGTAGACCATGTACTTATTGAGACTAATATGCCATTTGAAAGCATAGAAGTTATCAATATTAAAGGACAAATTGTTAAAAAAATGGATTTCAACAATTTTATTACACTACAGGGCATTAAAAAAGGTATATATATCGTTAGATTAACACATTCAAAATACACTATTAATAAAAAATTGGTCGTGATTCCATAAAATTTCGCAAATTCATGAAAAACACTTTACGTTATATATTTTTGACATTAATTGTCACATTCTATTGGGTGGGTACTTGTTTTTCTCAAACTTTTGGTCCGATAGATATTCCCATTTACAAAAACGGTCAACTTTTGTCAGATACACGCATAGGAGGACTACGCAGTCCACATTTTTCAAATATAGATATCAATGGTGATGGGATAAAAGATTTATTTGTCTTTGACAGAGTAGGCAATCAAGTGTTGCCATTTATCAAAACAGGCCCTGTGGGAAGTATAGAATACAGATACGCTCCAGAGTATATTGATATGTTCCCACCTATGGTCAATTGGGTATTGCTAAGAGACTATAATGGCGATGGTATCGAAGATATATTTACATCTTGTAGCGATCCTACTTCTTTTTCTTTTGGATTCAATATAGAGGTTTGGGAAGGAGAGCGATTAGCCAATGGTCGTCTCCATTTCAAAAAAGTCTTATTTGATTATGGCAATAATAGGAATATTTTGCAAGTAAAGAACCGAAATCTTTTTAATGGTCTCTACACTTCAAATATAGATGTGCCCGCCATAGTCGATATAGACAATGATGGTGATTTGGATATATTTACGTTTGATCCATCTAGTAGTTCAGTGATTTTCAATAAAAATCTTTGCGCAGAAACGGGACGTCCACTTAATGAATTCCACTTAGAAAGAGACAATACTTGTTGGGGAAATTTTGTAGAAGGAGAAAATGACGAAAATATTACATTAAGTAACAATCCCAATCTGTGTGCTCGAAGCAATATCAATGACGACAGTTCAACTGGACTGAGACACGATGGGTCAACACTAAACATACTCGATCTGAATGGAGATAATCTACCTGATTTGCTGATAGGTGATATCGGGTATTCTAATATCCAAGCACTCACCAATGGAGGCACATTGTCCAATGCACATATGACCTCCGTAGAGCAGACGTTTCCACTCTACGACACACCCATTGAGTTGAGAGATTTTGTAGCTACTTTTTCAGTAGACGTGGACGGAGATGGGATCAGAGATTTGATGGCTATTACACTTTCCCAATCAGGACAAAACACAGATCATATCTGGTATTACAAAAATGCCGGGGCAGACAATAAACCCGTCTATAGATTGGTTACAAAAAACTTTTTAATGGATAAAACCCCTAATTTATTCAGTTATAGCCATCC
>DAIPYV010000047.1:9680-19611 GCA_036782555.1 Saprospiraceae bacterium | reverse complement strand
AAACTCCATTCAAAAGTATAGGTATCGTCTATGGGTGCACTTAAATTATCAAAAAATATAGTAGCCGGCTGACAACCGATAAAAGTAGTAGGGTCAATGACTATTAAAGATGGAATAGGAAAGTAAGGAATGACCTGAAATGTTGTATCTTTGCATTCATTCGCATCTTCTACAATGAGTCTTATATTCTTATTGCCTGGAAATTCAAATTCAAAGATGGGATTTTCGACAGTGGAAAAACCCTCGACAAAATTCCAATCCCATGATTCGATAGCTCCTGCACCGCTCATGGACAGATCCATGAACATGATGGGGCCAGCTACACATGTATCATAAGAATATGTAAATTCTGCCTCGATATCAGGAAAAATATTGACAGTAATGAAAGCTGTATCTGAACAAGCGGCTGCAGCTGGCAAATCCTTATTCAATATCATCACCACATCATAAGACCCCAAGCCAGGAAATGTTTTAGTAACATTACGGGTATTATATATTTCTGTCTGACCATTGATATCAAACTCCCAGTGATAGTTCCTTATAAATCTAGTATCTGTACTTAAATTTCTAAAGTCAATGGTGTTTTCACCGCAGCTATTGATAGTGTACTCCTTGTCGGTTTTAAGAGAAGCCTCCAAATCAGCTAAAACCGCAGTTTCACAAGTGGTCACATTAAACTGAAAATCTCGCTGATGTGTTCCTATGAGCACACCATCTCTATACTCTCTCACACAAACACCCACCACGAATTGTCCAATTATATTTGGAGACCCTGTAATCAACCCTGTCTGAGGGTCTATCTGCACCATGGGATCGCCAGCCATGGGTTCACTGGCAGAAAATCTTGGCTCAGCAAACTGTACATTTCGATAAGGTGGTGGACAGCGAGCTGGATCTGGTGTAACCCCTGTACAATCATTTGCATTTCCAGGTGTGGTGGCACCATCCGTACCTCCAGCCGTGATAGGAGAGCAAAATTCATATACCAAGCTATCCCCATCTATGTCAAATGCAGAATGGTCAAAATCAATAGGCCTATTAACACATATGACTACTGGTGGAAAATTATTAAAAACGGGACTATTATTACACGTACGCATAGTTTCGGCAGATATAGTAGTCGTAAAAGCGGCCCCTGTACCTCCCGGATCTATTAAGTTCAAAATCGTATTATTCCTACAACATCGCTGATAAGATATCATATAATCATCGTCACTTATATCTAATGTTACTCTGAATGTGTATTCAGCCCGTTGTACACCCACATTGACGGGTACCAGTATGCATGGATTATTACCATTGATGGGTATATCTACTACATTCCTAACGTTGATTTGTAAAGAATTTATATGAATCCAGTTATTTCCTTGCCGTCTAAATATACCAAATCGTGCAGGATCGTCGTAATTGGCGCCACCGCTCCTGCTATCTCTATACATAGTAAATGTGAATTCATAGGTACGAAATCCTTGTTCTATACTTCCACCTACGCAAGTGAACTTGACATCACCTCCTATAATGTGAAGGGCATATGAAGAACCCTGCATTATAAAAAAAACTATTAAAACAACAATGATTTTTGCACCTATCTTCATGAAATGATATTTTGTATCTTGTAATTCTCGTGATTTAAACTACAAATTAAAGAAAATATTTTAAATCTAATCCAATTTTGACCTAAATATTGCTAAATATATGCTCCAAAATGACAATTAATAAAAATTTGTATTATGACTATTAAGACAATGCTCTGAAAAAATCTCATAATTTAACGTTTTTAAAGAGTTAGTGTTTTTTTTAATTAGGAAAAAAAACTAATAATTATCACCTGATAAGATTTTGGCATAATATTGGCATTCATAAATCATATACTTAATACCATGTTTAAGAACATTTTTATTTTTTTGATTTTAGTAATTTCGTTTCAGGACTGTACTGATGGTCAAGAACCCGCTACTATACAACACTCGAGTATAGTGGGAAATTATTTAGGATTTTGGCAAGAGTGTATTATTCAAAATATGGGAATCGACTGTTTAACACCTCTAGAAAGCACAGTAAGAATCATTATTTTTAATCAAAGTAATATTATACTCCAAGATGATGCTATCGATTTGAAAGATACAATGTCGCTTATTATACCGCCGACTGTGTCAGAAAACTCAATTTTTAATTTTGAAAAATCAAAAAATAATACCCGTAGTACTCTGACTTACGATGCATTGAATAAAAATATAAAATACTGTTCCCAACTTTTGACTGACAGCATGACAGTCGAAAAATGTTTTGAAGGAATCAAAATTTAAGAACATTTCAGAATATACTTATTCTTTTTGCCATTTTCTAACATAATGTACCTGTCTAAAAGTAAAATATCGGCAGTGACCTCCCATTCATGAGAAGAGACTTTATCTTTATTAATAGAAATGGCATTACCTAAAATGGCTTTTCTAGCTTCAGATTTTGATGACAAAATATCTAACTGCACTAATAGGTCCACGATATTTATTCCTTGGTTTAATGTAGATTTAGATATATCTCGTGCTGGTATTTCCTGTGATATAGCTTCAAAATCTCTTAACGTCAATTGAGCTAAATCTTGTGGTGAACCCGCCTTTCCAAATAAAAGCTGTGATACAAGCATAACAGAATCATAGTCAGCATCAGAATGTACTCGACGTGTCAACTCTTCTGCTAATATCAATTTAAGTTCTCTCGGGTTATCAGCATATCTCTTTTCCAAGTCTTCTACTTCCTCGCGTGACCTCAACATAAAATATCTTAGGTATTTCGGCAGGTCAGCATCATCTGCATTGAGCCAAAACTGATAAAACTTATATGGTGAAGTCAAATTAGGGTCTAACCAAATATTGCCCTCCTCGGACTTACCGAATTTTGAGCCATCAGCTTTGGTCAATAAGGGTGTAGTCATAGCATAGGCCTTCCCATCAATATTTCTACGGATAAACTCAGTACCAGATGTGATATTCCCCCATTGGTCAGATCCTCCCATTTGCAAGACACAATTGTATTTAGAATACAAAAGCTGAAAATCATAAGCTTGTAAAAGTTGATAACTGAATTCTGTAAAAGAAAGGCCTGTTTCTAACCTATTTTTAACACTGTCTTTGGACATCATATAGCTAACAGTGAGCGTTTTTCCGACATCTCTCAAAAAATCTAAAACGCTCATATTCCTATAAAAATCAAGATTATTGACTATGACGGCCTTATTAGGACCATCAAAATTAAGGAATTTTTTCATTTGTTCCATTTGAAAAGCTAAATTAGTATCTAGCTCATCATAAGATTTGAGATCTCTCTCCTTCTCTTTGAAAGAAGGATCTCCAATACGTCCAGTAGCTCCACCCATCAATACGATAGGAGAATGTCCAGACACTTGGAATAATCTCAACAACATGATCTGAACGAAATTACCGATAGTCATACTGGGTGCTGTAGGGTCAAATCCGATATATCCTACGACTTTATTTTCGGCCAACATCTTGTCTGCGCCTGGTGTCATATCATGGAGCATTCCCCTCCATTTTAATTCTTCTACAAAATTCAACATCTTATATTTTAACTTTTATCTTTTTACAAAAATGATGGATGAATGCCCCATAAATTCACTCAATCTGGACATATACCAAATAAAAATATTTGCCTAAGAATCGTAATTTTAATTGTACCCAAAATAAAATTTATACCTTTGCAAAATAAAAAAACGCAAAAGTAGGATTTTTATACTAAAAAACAACCATTACTTACATGAACATTGCACAATTTATAGCACAAAGGACAGCGCTTTCTTATACATCTTCCTTTACAAAAATCATTGTAAGGATTGCTATTGTGGCTATTGCATTGAGTCTGACCGTAATGATACTGACCACTTCAGTCATAGAAGGTTTTAAAAAAGAAATCACACAGAAGATATTCGGATTTTGGGGTCACATACATATTACGGATGGCAATATCAGCAGAAATTTTGATTTAAAACCAATAACTTTATCAGATATCTCCATCAAAGAAATTGAGGAAATCCATAAAATAGCCTATCAAGTTGAGGCTTCACATCCTTTATTTGGGAAAAGAATAAAAGACAAAATGACAAAATCGGGTGTCAAAAGCCAAAATCCATTTATAATCATGCCAGCCCTACTATCCACAAAAAATAGCTTTCACGGTGTACTTTTAAAGGGTGTGGGCAAAGATTACGACTGGCAGTCGATGGAGAAATTTATTATCGAAGGAAGTAAAATATCATTTGGAACAGAAAAATCTAATAGTGATTTGCTAATTTCAAAAAATATTGCCCAAAAATTAAAATTAAAACTGGGAGACAAAGTCATTTTAAATTTCATAAAAGAGGATATACAAACCAAAAAGAGATTTGAAATATGTGGTATCTATAATACTAGTCTTGAGGAATATGACCAAAGATTTGGACTGATAAATTTAGGCGTACTACAAGATATATTGGGATGGTCAGAAAATCAGGTACAAGGTATAGAAGTCATGGTTGATAATTTAGAAGATATGGACGTCATAGCTGACTATATTTATTATGATATCTTGCCCTCAAAATATTATGCAGAAACCATCAGAAGTAAATTTCCTTCAATATTTGAATGGCTAAATATGCAAGATCTCAATGAAAAAGTGATCATGGTGCTTATGATTATAGTCGCCATTATCAATATGATTACTGTACTTTTGATACTTATCTTAGAACGCACTCACATGATAGGCGTCCTGAAAGCCATTGGTATGACAATCAAGGGAATAAGGGCAATATTCCTCTACAAAGCGGCCTATATTATATTGATTGGACTCGCATTAGGTAATTTCGTAGGCTTACTACTGGTATTTTTGCAAAAAAAGTTTGGTTTTATAAAGCTAGATGAAGCCAATTATTACTTAGATACAGCGCCCGTTTCTTTTAATATTATGACAGTGTTTTGGTTAAATATAGGAATAATAGCCATCACTTTACTTAGTCTCATTTTACCTACATTATTAGTGGCAAAAATAAATCCAATAAAAGCCTTGCATTTTGAATGATGTATTATATCAAATTCATTAAAAATCAATATCCCAAAAGAATAGAGAGGTTTATAAAACATTTTATATACCCTTTCTATAGAACCTTTAAAAACCCGGCTCATCCCAACAGTCTTTCAGAATGGTTTATGGATGTGTTCTTTTATACTATAGACCTTTTATTGATTCCAGAATTTTATATGTTTGTTAATCAAATAATGAAGTGTAATACAAGACCTATGTTAGATGATGAAATATTTTTGGCTAAAGAGATTTTTGGTGATACACTTGATGTGGACGTCATAAGAATAGACAGTCATACAATGCTAGGCACAAAAAAAATTGCTGTAGCCTACGTTAGTTTTAATTTAATAAATTTTAAAAACCACATAGAGCCTCATGTATTTGTTCATGAGTTAGTTCATGTATGGCAATTTCAGAACTTAGGTAGCATATATATTGGTCGTGCTTTGAAGGCACAACTCAACAAAAACCCTTATGATTATGGTGGACCAGAAGATTTGATGCGCCAAATGATTAAAGGAAAAAAATTATTAGACTATAGCTTTGAACAACAGGCTGAAATAATTGAAGATTACTACAGGCTGGGTCAATTTAAAGATTGGCAAAGACCCATCAACTTGGCAGTTTATGAATATTTCAAACAAGACCTACAGATATAAAATAATAAAGCCGATGCAATGTAACATGCATCGGCTTTATTATTAGCTAAAAAGAAATGATTAAAAAGTTTTACTTAATATTCAACATCTTTTTAGTTTTGACTTCATTTTTAAATGTGACATCATAAATGAGTACACCACTTACATCTAGAATATCGTTTGAAATTCTAAAACTATTTTCTCCAGCTTGGAAGTAACTTGAAGTTAGATATACCATTCTTCCTGTAATATCTCTTACTCTAAGGCCAACTGTACCTGCCTCAGGTAAATGGAAGTTGATAGAAGTTTCATTTTTCCATGGATTGGGTACATTGCCATGCAAAGCAAAATTGCTTTCAATGTTATCATCCAGTCTCCAGCCTAATGATTTAACTTCTAGTGATTCTGTATAATATTCAGGACTTAATCCAGTACTCTCATCAACCAATAAAACATCTGTCATTTTATCATTTCTAGTCATGTTAAGTTGGATATTGAATAATATATCATCGCTACCCACCAGTTGAACATCTTCCTGACTCCATGATATATGAAGTATACCATTATCATAAGTATAATTTCTTGAATCCAAATGTAATACTCCAGAAGTAAGACGTACATCTTGGGCACCAGATATAGGTAATGAAATCTGAAATCCTGTCAGAATAGTACTTTCAGTGACTTTCACTGGGATACTATTTAATCCTGGCTTTAAGTCTATAGAAGGCATAGCTAGGTATAAATCGCGAGATCTAGAGGATATTCCTTTTCCATCAAAATTAGGTTTGTAACTATCATTGACATCGCCTATCTTAACACCCACCCAATTGATATTCATACTTGAATTTAACGCATCAATATGGTACTCCTCTGCAATAGGCGCTGAAAAAGGATTCTTAGGATCAGGAAAGACATATGCTTCATCAACCATTCTCCAACTGGTGTTGGTAGGAAATCTATCATAAATACCTAAAATTAATTTCCTCAATTCTACGATATCCGCAGCAGTAATACGATTGTCTTTATTTATATCCGCCGCTATCAATTTATACGGAGTAGGTAGTATCCTCTCACCTAATATATGTTTCTGAATAAATATCAGGTCTAATGTACTGACGCCATCTACATGGTCTATGTCTTTCTTAGGCTTGACCATATATTCTCCTCCTCCATCCATAGGAGGGAAAGCATAATTTCCATTATCATCAGTACTGATAGGCAACATGCCACTTCCATTTAAATCTATCTCCACCTCAGGTACAAAAACCATACTCTCTGTATGTACATTCCCCGCTACCGTAGGTCTGATTGGAGGACAGAAATCAAGAGGATCACTAAGTCCAACTAAAGATTGACATAATGTAAATGGAGCGCTTTCACCTTCTATCCAAAAGTAAATCGTTAAACCTATAGGCGAATTAACAAGATCTGCACAAGTATAAACGGCCATAGTATCATTGATATCCACATTTGAATAAGATGCCACAATCGTTCCAGTCACATCACATCCTTGTACAATTTGTACATGATCATAAACTGATTCCTCGACAAATAATAAATCTGTCATTTCAGGATATGTTTTCTCACATACAATTGATGTCATTACACCCTTTACTTCTATCTCAAACTGTAACGTATCCGCCAAATTGGTACAAGATTCAGTTGCGATTAATGTAATCATAGTAATACCATCAGGATATTCTCCGTCAACATCAAAATCAGAAATAGTTTCTGTTGTGTTGTCAGGATATGTAATGGTACCTGAAAGTGTCAAATTACAGCCAGAAACTGAAATATTAGACGAGTTTTCAAACTCAGCAAGACAAGTCATCGTGTCTCTAAATATACAGAAGTAATTGGTATCAATGGTAATACTTGGTGCCTCCACGTTGACAGTAATTACCTGAGTATTCGTAAACGTCTGATTAGTACATGCATCTATGACTGTAAATGTTCTATTGAAGATACCGCCACACAAAGTACCACTAGGTATATCATCTACGTTAGACAATGTTAATAATGCACAATCGTATAAATTTTCATTGATAACTATATCTCCCAATGCATCAGTTGACACATCATCACAGTTACTAACTGTAACATCACTAGGCCACGTAATAGCGACTTCCGCAAAAGGTGTAGGGTTAGTTATCGTAATAGACTGAACACATTGTGAAGAATTACCACTCACATCAGTTACCGTAAATGTACGTGTAATGAGTCCATCATTACAGACATTAAGGTCTATAACAGGTATTTCTTCTACAGTTAATCCTAAAGGACAATTATCAAAAAATGATAGATTTCCGTATGTTGACAAAGGTGCATTAGGATCGAAAACCTGACAATTAATGGTTAAATTATTAGGACAAGTTATCGTCGGAGGCAAAGTATCTAATACTGTGACCTCAGCCGTACAAGTCAATGTATCCATTGTATTTACGTTAATAACAGTAAGTGTTACTATAAACGGACTGTTACTAATATCATTACAAGCAAAAAATGTCCTGTCTAAAAATGCATCTACAGAAGAACATGCTCCTAAGGAACCTATACTTATATCTTGAACATCAATAGTTACCATACCACTTGAAGGTAAATAAACAGTGATGTCTTGTGTCTCACAGACTACACCACCTTGGTCGACAAATACAGTCGCAGATGAAGACCCCACACAACCATTCTCGTCAGTGACTGTCACCATATATGATGTATTAATAATCGGTACCACAGAAATAGATGGGGTGGTATCTCCCGTACTCCAATTAAACAGTACGCCTGGACTAGCTGATAGAACAGCAGTATCTCCAACACATATCATTAGGTCACCAGTGATTATTGGCTCTGGGTTAGGATTTGTAAATACCTCTATGCTCGCTGTGTTTGTACACCCGTTGTCTCCTGTTACAGTTACAGTATAAACTGTTGTCGTCGTAGGGGAAACAGATATTTCATTTACGGTTTCACCATTGCTCCAGACATAAGACACACCTCCTGATGCTGTTAAAACTGTCGTGTCATCTACACAGATAGTGTCCCTTCCTGTGATCAAAACCGATGGTACCGGCAAGATATCTATTGTAATTTCAGCTGTATTTTCACAGCCATTACTGTCAGTGCCTGTAACTGTGTACGTAGTTGATGTTGCTGGAGATACAGTAATTTGCGATGTTGTCTCGTTTGTGCTCCATACATAAGACACACCTCCATTGGCTGTCAAAATCGTAGAGTCGCCTGGACAAACATCGTCTCCATCTATTGAGATTAATGGTAGAGGATTGACAGTAACTGTAAACGAAGCACTTGCATTACATCCATTAGTGTCCGTAATCGTCACACTATAAGTGGTAGTACTAGATGGTGCTACAGTTATTGAAGATGTATTGGCTCCTATACTCCAGTTAAAACTACTTGCAACTCCACCCGTAAGTAAAGCTGTCATTGTAGAGCTATCGCCTATACAAATAGGACTATTTCCCTGTATCGTAGCTAATAAACCTACACCATTCACTACGACAATTCTTGAAGCTGTAGCTGTACAGTTATTTGTATTCGTGACAGTTACAGTATAGGTCGTCGTTGTAGTAGGACTGACATTTATTGTTGCCGTTGTGGCTCCTGTACTCCATACATAACTTGTGCCACCGCTTGCAGTCAAATTAATGTCATCATTGACACATATACTAGCATTAGCTGGAGATATCTGCGCATTTGGTAATGGGAATACCTCCAAAAGTCGTGTCGCCGATGCTGTACACCCTCGTACATCCGTAACCGTTACAGTATATACTGTATTCACTACTGGATTTACTGAAATAACAGATGTGTTAGCGCCATTGCTCCACGCATAAGACACGCCTCCTGATGCTGTTAATGTAGCAGTTTCACCTAAGCATATATTATCACCAACTATAGATGCTGATGGCAATGGATTGACATTAACTGTAAATGATGTATTTGCATTACAACCGTTGGTGTCTGTAATAGTCACCGAATATGTTGTTGACACATTGGGCGAAACAACTATAGATGATGTCGTCACTCCTGTACTCCATATATATGATAATGGAATACCTCCTACCAAATTAGCTGTCAAAGTAGAACTCTCACCTAAACATATAGGCGTAGTACCTTGAATATTGGCTAATGCCCCAACTCCACTCACTACTACTGTTCTTGATGAACTAGCTGTACAGTTATTTGCATTTGTGACCGTAACAGTA
>DAIPYV010000047.1:0-9580 GCA_036782555.1 Saprospiraceae bacterium | reverse complement strand
CTGTATTCACTACTGGATTTACTGAAATAACAGATGTGTTAGCGCCATTGCTCCACGCATAAGACACGCCTCCTGATGCTGTTAATGTAGCAGTTTCACCTAAGCATATGTTATCTCCTACTATGGATGCTGTTGGCAATGGATTGACAGTCACAGTTGTACTCGTTTGTGCACGACAGCCGTTAGTATCAGTGATAGTCACGCTATAAGTTGTAGTTGATACAGGTGAAACAGAAATACTCGCGGTTGAAGCACCCGTGCTCCACAAATATGATAATGCAGTACCTCCTTGTAATGAAGCAGACAATATAGAAGATTGTCCTAAACATAGGGTAGCCGGTTGCGCACTAATTTGAGCCAAATTTGCAATACCAGAAACAAAAACAGTCCTTTCACCCGAAGCGTTACAACCATTATCGTCAGTAGCTGTCACAGTATATGTTGTGGTCTGTGCAGGACTAACAGTAATAGAAGAGGATGTGGCACCAGTACTCCAAATATAACTAATACCTCCCGAAGCTACTAGTGTAGTCATATCATTTAAACAAATAGTATTAATTCCAGTCACGATCACATTTGGCAAAGGATAAACAATGATTAAACGTGTCAAAGCTGAAGAACATCCATTTGCATCTGTAACTGTGACAGTATAATTGGTATTTTCTGTTGGATCCACAATGATTGAAGCTGAAGATTGACCTGTGCTCCATTCAAAAAGGATACCACCGGAAGCTGATAAGGTTGTAGATTGACCAATACACAAGTTCTCGCCAAAAATTTCACCTTGTGGCAAAGAATTCACATTAACAACCACAGTGGCATCATCCTCACATCTAAACCTATTGGTCACTGTAACTGTGTAAGTCGTAGTACTTGATGGCGAAACAGTAATAGAAGGTGTAGTTTCACCAGTACTCCATAGATAAATTTCGCCTCCGCTTGCTGTCAATGTTGTTTGAGCGCCATTACAAATTGTAGTTTCACCCATTATTTCAGCTACTGCCGGGTTATTGACACAAATACTATCGCAAACATCAGAATCGTTATTGTCTTGAACATCAACACAAACTCTTACAAAATCTTTATTATCATTACAGTCATGAACCCACAGTTCAACAAATAACTCTTGATCGACATCGATACAGTCAAAACATCTTTCAATGTCATTCACATCTTCGGAAAAACTAAACCTCAATTCGCTACTATCACAGCATATACTGTAACTACTCACATTGAGTGTGCTAGCTATTATACAACCTTTTTCGATGTCAGCTCTTCCATCACCATTAGTATCCCACGGATTGATAGCCACCGCTACACATTCTAAACCATTGGCTACTGGTCCGTCATTATTTCTTAATATAATTCTTTGATCTCTTACAGTGATATTACCACATCTATCCTCAAATATCCACTGAATGATATGATTCCCTACTGGAATAATTTCATTAAAAAATGCTATCGATCCAAAACCTTGTCTTTCGATTTCGTAAGTATTATCAGAATTTAAGTCAACACGTACTCTCCATCTCATTCTGTTTTCTGGGGTACAATCATCCTGAGCTGTGACAGACAGATTTATTCTACCATCTACACAATTTCCCTTTTCGGTAAAAAACAAGGTATCTTGGACTATATTTGATGTTACAGTTGGTGGGATATCATTAAGTACTTTTATGGTCTGTTGATATTCGGTAGGAACATAATCATCACCTAATCTTTCCATTTCACACCAATCTATAACTGTCCAAGTTCTTACTATTTTAAAACATGCATCAGCCACAAAATCAAAAACTCTGTCACTATGTGATGCTGCAGCAAGGCCACAAGCCGCCTGCCTTAATACGGGTTCACCATTAATAGTGGGTAAATTTTCTGGACTCAAATCTTCATTTCCACAAATATTCACAGCTGTAAAGTCCTCTGGCCAAGTGATATCTGTAGATGGATTAAATGAATTGGAGTTACCTACTGTTATTGTTTGAGTACAAGATACAGTATTTTGGCCATCTGTGGCCTCAAATGTCCTTGTGATCGTTCCTGTCCGACATGCTGATAAGTCAAAAATCGGAGTTAGCTCACTCACCGTTGCACCACATCCATCAATGGCTGTGGCATTACCATAAGGTGTTAAATCCATTCCATTGACGATGATACTACAGTCTATTTCAGTATTATTAGGACATTCAATTTCAGGTCTAAATTTGTCCTGAACCTCTGCAGTAACCATACATTCATTCCAGTTTCCTGACTTATCTATAACTCTCAATACAACAGTCTGAGGTTCACTTACATCAGAACAACAGAATTTTACTTCATTAGCGAAGCCACAAGGGTCAGTGATTTCTACCACATACCAGTATTCGTCGTTATTATTAAATGATACCCATTGACCATTGCTATTATTTACTCTAACATAAGGCGTATTAGCAGCTGGACTTCCTCCACCCCAATTTGTATATGTTAAAGTTTGGTTGCTTGCCCATGTATATTCGTTTTTGGATTTTATATCTCTTAGACCTATTAAATAGTCTTGCCCAGGAAGCCAAGGAGTAATGGCATTTTGTAACCAAGTATTTTCCTGAGCACTGTTAATTGATACCATATAACCACCAACAGCATCAGCCATTTTGAAAGCCAAATTAGGGTGCGCTTTATGTCTTGATAAGTAATAGTAATGAGGTGAATTGTCACCAGAATTAGTGTATTCACCTAAATAAGTAAATCCATCTATAGCTGGAACCTCACAATCTCCACAAGGCTTTTCATCCATTCTACGCACCAGCATTTTAGTAATAGTACAGTCATCATAACTTCCATCATCAAATGAAGAAGCCTTAACATAAGCTTCGCCTAATGATGATAACCCGACAACTGTCTCCCCATGACATACCGCTACTGGAGGTGTTAGGTCGGTGACCGTAATATTAAACGAAACTGTAGTAGAATTACTACATGCATCTGTTACTCTAACAGATACTATATAAGGTATATCAGATACAGGCAAGCTTATAGGTGTAGCTTGTTTCATATTACTTATAAATCCTCCTGGATATATAACATCTACTACTACATATGGACTACAAGTATCTACTACCACTGGCATAGGTATTACATAATCACCAACACATGATCTTCCAGTAGTACTCAAAGATACATTTGCGTAAGGCTCGACATAAGGTGGTTTATTATCTGTAATTTCTATGGTTTGAAGGTGCGTTCTGTACTGAGTTATACTGCCACATGACTCATAAACATGCCATGTCCTCATTACTTTAGTCGTACAGCCAAATTGTAATATTTGATCTGTGTACCATACTGATGTATTACATCCATTGTCCACCACAGGAAAAATACTTCTTCCAGCGTAGGTAGGTGTTCCAGATACATTTGGATGTGGGTTGCCCCTTTGATCAGTTTCAAATTCACTACATAACAAAGCATTTCCCAAAGAAAGATCTGTTGGAAAGACCAAAAATCCAGCGGCTTCGCTAAAATCTGGTCTAGTCACAGTAATTCTAAACTCGCAGAATGCTGATTTATTTCCTCTCGCGTCTGTAGCTTGATAAACCCTGTCAATATATCTGATAACATTACCATCACAGACCGGTGTAACATCTTCTCTTACTATCTCATTCACTATAGGTCCACCACAATTGTCACTTTCAAATGGTCCTGCATAATCATCTAAAAATATACATGGTATTGAAATATTGGGTTGACACAATGATCTAGGCGGTGTTTTATCTTCTACAGAAATATTAGACCAACATGAATTTCCTCCACACTCCTCGATCAATTTGGCCATGATAGTCTTGCCGATATGGTCTTGCGTCAATGTAGCATTAGGAATAGTATTTCCATGTGCATCCTTCAACATCACTGAATATGGGGCATTGGGATTAAGACTACCCGCAACCAACATCTGTGGTGTTATCATCATTTCACAATGGCCATCCAATGACACTTGGAAGTCTCCAATACAAGCGATAGAACCAGACTCTGCAGGACCAACAGCTACTCTTAATTCAGCTGGAGTAACACAACCTTCATTGGCTAAAGCTTTTATGATAAAAACTCCGTCTCCATAGGTAGCCCAATCAATATCAATTGTCGAGCCTGAAACGTTCGGAATAACTACATCGTTTACGTACCAAGTATAGGTAGCTGAAGGAGCCAAAGAAGAGGATATTCTATACCTACCTGATGAACCCGTACATAATGAAGCTGGCCCAGACACTGTCATAGACTCAAAAGAACATGTACGACCCACTACATCCACAATTTCTATTGCACCAAATTTATTCCTTAATACTAAATAAAAGCCTTGTTTGTCAATATGTAAGGCTCTTAATTGATAGTATGTATGAGTCGTGTCATCAGGAAAAGCGACTGTACTTAAAAAGAAAGTATCTGCAGGCGACGCATTGGGTATCGCGATAGGATTTTCAATAGTACTCAAATCATAATCAAACAAGCCAATAGAAGACTCAATATACCAATCTTCATTAGGTCCACTGGCTACTTTTAAATTTAATATAAATTGACCATTTGTAGCATTTGTACCCTGAATACAATCAAAACAAACCTCTAATTCAGGTGGACAAGAAATAACTACAAAAGTAAAGTCCTCGTCATCTTCAAATAATGGATTGGTCTGAGGTAATCCCTCTATAAGATTCCCACTCAAATCTTTAATATCTTTTTCATTTAGATCGTAAATACTTTCAATCAATATTCTATTTGATAAAGTATATGGATGTCTTGCATCTGGTCTAATTTGACAATCGATAGTGGCTGTGTATTGGCTTTGAGGCTGAAAACCTCCAGGAAACTCAAATTCTTTTCTAGCAATACCGTTTTCAAGTGACCATGTACTGTCTACCAAATCTGTATATTCTGGCAGAAAATCTGCCAAAACAAATTTAGAAACTGGTTCTAAACCTACATTAGTAACTTCAAGATAAAAAGTGATGTAGTCACCTCTATTTACATTTCTATTCACCACATATTTTCTTACAGAAAGATCTACTAAATTGACTCTTACCACAGCTGGGTCATGGTCATCTTCGTCTATCTCTCCTTTGTCATCCATCATGTCGTCAGTTTCGGTGTTGGGACGGCCTCCTCTATCATTACTTGGATTTTTATCAAAAGTTGAATCAAAATCATAAGCAGTGACTGCACTACCTACGCATTGACCCATTGAAATTTCTGCAAAATTAACTACTTCACTAACAGCGATACCTTCTTTCAAAGACATACTGAGGTTTACATCCACACAAGTGCCTGATTTCAAACCAGAATCATGAACATAAATTAACTCTGTCAATTCTTGATTTATAGTCCAACCTTCATTGGTCACTGGATTAAAATCAAGCTCTGAGTTGATATAGTTAATGATATCAAAACTTGCTGCATCCTGATTACCTTGGTTGCAAACTGTAGTTGTAAAAACAATATTTCTATTTGGGAGTGTGATACTGCTTGGACTAGCTCTGTGTCTTAAAGCTAAATCACATATATCTGGAGTGGCTTGTGATCTTTGGTCCTCTTCAGATTCAAAACATGTCTTAATATCTATAAGATTGTCAAATACATCTGTAGCAGATGTAATGGACACCTCTGTTTCATATCTTTGTGAAATTGAGCTTTTATTAAAGTTCAATTTCAGTATTGATACATAAGTCTCACCAGCGGCTAGTTTATCAGTTACATCTCTACTGATCAAATTGCCATTTATTTTCCATCCTTCATTCTCATTTTCGTCAAAAGAATAAGCATCCGGCAATATTTTCTCTAATTCAAAAGATGAAATAAACTGACTTCCTATATTCTCTACCACTATTTCAAAATGTACTATATCGTCTACTGTGATGAAGTTTGTGTTTTGAACACTTTGTGTTATCTTTAATCCACACTCATCCGAGCGACTTAGCCCAATATCAAAGTTATGAGAAGTATTTTGAACATTTATAGCTACTACCCTTCTCTCACATCCAATATCAGAAAGTTTGCTATTGATGAGTGAATTAGAACTATCAAAAATGGTAGGTAAATAGAAAGTACCATCCATGATGTACATTTCGGTTTCATCATCAAATAATGAATCGTCTAAACCGATATAATAGGTCCTGTTAGGAAATACGCCTCCTATTACGTTACTCTCATTAAATGCGTAGTATCCATCATTATCAGTCACCGTAGTACCCAATACGTTGCAGTTGATATCGTATAATACCAATTCTACATTGGTCAATCCAATTTCGTCAGCATCTTGCAATCCATTATTATTTGAATCCAACCAAACCACATTACCTATTTCCATCTTTGGAAACTTACATGTAGCCACAATATCTCCAAAACCAACTGCTTTTCCAAAATTTACGACTGTTTCAAGGGAATATAATTCCTTAGAACCTATTTTTTGTCCGTTTTCAGTACTGTACCGCTGTAAACCACCTGAATATGAATTACTCTCAGGATCAAAAACGGTAGATACTACAGATTGTGTACCAGGTAGTGCAAATATACTTCCCGTTGTAATTTTAGGGTGGTAAGAGGGATTTACAGTCCAATAAGTTTCATTAAAGAATGGATTACCACCCGATCTGTCCTCCAATACCCAACTGTCTCCATTTTTAAATGCTATATATAAATCTCCCTTTTGTTCGTCCAATCGACTTGCAAATTCATTACAATAAATATGACCTATTCTATCAGTCAATGAAATGAGCATATGCCCCTCATCTATAAAATCCAAATCTGTCAACCACAAGGATGGTGTACCCCCAACAATTGGATTATCCACCCAATCATTTAAAACAGGGACTTCAATATCTAATTGTTCCATATCACCAGTAGCTATATCCATCCTAAACACATAGCCTCCTACACCAGGAGAAGTAACACCTATATATAATGAGTTATTGTAATATTTTAAAGCAAAAGGGTAAGATGTCGAACCCACAGTAGGTATTGGGAATGTCAACGTGTTGCTGATAGTAGGATCAATAGTAGATATTCTTACCAATTGATGATTTTCTATATCTACTATATAGAGATATTTTTCATCAGGAGAAATGACTAATGCACCTAAACCCATTTTTCCTACTGCCTTGCCATAATCACAATCACGTGGATTGGTTACCTCCAAATCTGAGACATCAATACCTAATTGGGATAGTTTTACAAAAACTTCCGTAGCATGCATGGCACCATTCTTACGGGTCACAAATATAGCATCATGCCCAGCTTTAAGTCCGGAATGTTGTTTAACAAAAGAAGATGTAAATATTTCTGATGTCGAGCTCTTCCATGCTATACCCCAAATTGAACCTGTCTCTCCATGAGCCGCAAATTTTCGAGCGGGAGTGCTTGAAGTAAAGCCGTATTCTATTCCAACTATCGTAGGCTCCATAGTATGCTCAGATGTACTACCTTGTACAAAACATGTAGTGACTATTTCAGTCTTTTCATTGCACAGGTCGCCATTGTAAGTCAAACCATAATTATTATCACATGAAGGAATTGACACCATCTGCACATTAGTACCATTGTCGTCCCCCATTAGCGATGGATAAAACTCAGAATTATTTTGAAACACTAATCTGACTTTGTCTCCATCATTCAGACCATCTATTTTATAGACACCATTGCTATTGGTAACAGATGTACCCAAAAGAAGTCCATTGAAAGATGTAGCTGTGACAACAATTCCAGATTTTCCTATTTCAGTGAGATCTTTCTTTCCATCATTGTTGGCGTCATGAAACACTACTCCTTCGATGGTACCTGCGGTGAGAACGCACTGAGCAGTTAATTGAGTGGCAACACTCAGAATCGCCATCGTCAGTACTATTAAGTAACGATGGAATAATACCGTATGAGGGTATTGATTTGTAAAAAGATTTTTCATTTTTGACCTTAGTTTGAAAAAATTAAATAATAATAACTTATAATAATAGCTCAGTTAAAGCTATTACAAATATATCTAAAATGTTGAAAGCCGAAATATCAACAAATGGATATCATACTGATTATTACTGTTTTATATGCGGGAACAATTAAATAAAATATGTCTATCCAGACAAATCACTCTAATTGATGGGGCAAATATATAACTAAATCATAATATGTTGCATAAAAAACAAATTATTTTTTTTTTTAATATGTAATTTTTGTTTTTGAATAGTTTTATTAACATGCAAAAATATTGTGTAAAATCTGTAATTTTGCCACCTAATTAAAAAATAGACAATTTTGGCTTTAATAAAATCCATATCAGGAATACGAGGAACTATAGGTGGAAAATCAAATAAAAATCTCACACCCATAGATATAGTAGAGTGTACAGCTGGCTATGCCACATGGTTGTTAAAGAGTGGTGGTCAACCTAAAGTCGTCACTGGTAGGGACGGACGGATATCCGGTGACATGGTGAGTTCTTTAGCCATACAGACACTAATAGGTATGGGTATAGATGTAGTGGATTTAGGGTTATCGACTACTCCTACAGTTGAAATGATGGTAACGTATTTAGAAGCAGGTGGAGGCATCATATTTACAGCCAGCCACAATCCCAAAGAATGGAACGCTTTAAAATTTCTCAATAGCGCAGGTGAATTTATCTCAGCGCAAGATGGCCAAGATATCATAGACATTATCGAATCCAAAGATATCCTATTTGCCGATGTAGATCATTTAGGTACCCTCACCTCTGAGGACTCGGGTATAAACTATCATATTGGCGAGGTATTAAAAAATAGATATGTAAATATAGATAAGGTTAAAGCAGCTGGATTTAAAGTTGTAGTAGATTGTATCAATTCTACAGGGGCCATATCCATACCTCCATTATTAGATGCTATGGGAGTAGCTTACACTCTTATAAATGACAATAATTTTGGACACTTTGCACACAATCCAGAACCCCTACCCCATCATCTCACACAACTATCAGAAAAAGTAATTTCAGAAAAAGCGCATTTAGGTATTAGTGTAGATCCGGATGTGGATAGATTGGCTTTCGTATGTGAAGACGGAACGATGTTTGGTGAAGAGTACACCCTTGTGGCTATAGGCGATTATATTATGAGCCAAAATCCTGGTCATGCTGTATCTAATCTATCTTCTACAAGAGCCTTGTCAGACGTAGCAACAAAAAACAATAGCACTTACTCTGCATCAGCTGTAGGTGAAGTCAATGTAGTGAATGAAATGAAAAGGACACAGGCAGTTATAGGTGGAGAAGGCAATGGCGGCATTATACTACCTGATCTGCATTACGGACGTGACGCATTGGCTGGCTTGGCTATTTTCCTCACCTTAATGGCTGAAAGAGGTGAAAAAGTGAGTGTCCTCAGAGACTCTTATCCTCAGTATGTCATAATCAAAGATAAAATAGAATTAACACCAGAACTAAATTTAAGTACTATATTCAAAAACCTAAAGGAAACGTTCTCTGATCAGCGTTTGAATGATATAGACGGACTTAAAATTGACTTTGCTGAAGGATGGGTGCACATGCGCAAATCCAATACTGAACCCATCGTCCGCATATATTGTGAGGCTCAAACTC
>DAIPYV010000046.1:0-20028 GCA_036782555.1 Saprospiraceae bacterium | reverse complement strand
ATTTATTGCATTTTAGCTTCTCATAACGAAGTTCTAATGCATAATGCGGGTTTAATACGAATGTGGGCCGTTTTATGTTACATGTTATTACTTGACGAAGATGATTTCATTGATTTTATCACCTTGTGTTATTTTGTGAACCACATCCATTCCTTCTACCACTCGTCCAAAAATGGTATAATTACCATCTAAGTGAGGCGCAGGAGAGTGCGTAATAAACCACTGTGCACTTTCTGTATGATTACCGGCAGAGGCCATTCCCAAATATCCAGTCTTATCAAAATATTTGATAGGAAGCTCGGACCTTATAGTACTATCTAGCGAACCATATCCATCGCCACGGGGGCATCCGGTCTGAATGACAAAGTTTGGAACTACTCTATGGAACACTTTATTATTATAATATTTATTATCAATCAATTTGACAAAATTAGCTACTGTCGCAGGTGCTAATCTTTTAAATAATTGAACTCTAATAAGACCCGCTGTCGTTTTTATGGCAGCTATACTAGAATCACCTACTTTGCCATTTAGATAATCCCAGTCAATAGGGTTATTATATTCCGGCTTTTTAGGTGTATATTTTTCGTTTTTGAGGAAAGCCATACAGCTAGCTAAATCATTGTACGATTCAATATCTTTAGGTAATTTTAATTTATTTAGCGCTTCTTCCATAAATGTAAAATCTTTGACCCAAAAACTCCACTGAAGTTTTTCTTCTTTAAGTATGCTTGAAGCTACTGAAATTTGTGCCACGTCATTACTTGAAATTCCCTTGACCAAAATACTAAATATCTCGGACTTTATGCGACCAAAATTATTGCCAAACGCTTTATAAAATAGTGGATTTTTTAGTATATCTCCTAGACCTTCAATAGCTGCAGATTTTAACATGTTTTCCTGATTTTCGTTATAAACTTTTGTCAGTACAGCATAATTGAATGGATCTTTGGCTAAAGCATGAATATACGCTACTTTACCGTAAATATTGTTTTCTTTCTTAAGATAGGTCAATATCTTTGCTGTAGTGGCTTGCTTGCTATTAGTATAATACAGTGCCGTATGAGCTAATACAGCACCGCACATGGGTGCTCTTACTTGCCACGCTATTGAGTCATTGTCATATTGCATGTAAAGAGGCACATCTTCAACAAAGCCATTGGATTGAAATCCTTGAGCCGCTGTAGATGCTAGATGAATATTTTGATGAGTAAGGTAGGGCAGCAGTATATCTCTCATTTCAAAATAGGAATATTGGCTTAGAGCTCTTAAAATATTAGCCTGGACACGGTAATCCTTTTCTGTAGACAGTGCTGTCTTTAAAGCGGGTAAAAATAATGAATCTCTATTTTTTCCGAAAGAAGTAGCTAAAGACATACGAATATCTGGGTTTCTTTCTCGCGAAAAGATATCAGTTAATCTGATAACTGAATTTTTTAAATCTAACTTTGGTGCACGTCCTAAATAATGAGCGGCTAATAGTCTAACATCATGAGGGGTTTTATCATAATACAAAAGATCCACCATTCTATCCGTCCCTTCTTCTGCAACTATACCTCTTAAAGCCATGCGGTATATAGCTCTTGCCTGTCCTAAAAGGAGTAGAGTGTCAGTAGTTCTATATGTTTTTACTGTAGACAGATTAACTAAATCTAATGCTATCCCTGTCTTTCCAACAGCCTCTAAAACATGACAATTGAACTCATTATTGATATCTATAGTATCTCTATTTCTGAATGCTGCGATAAGTCTGGCTGCGGACTTCACATTACCTATTTGACCTAATGAATAGGCAGCTGCTGTTCTTATTTCCATGACAGGATCTCTAAGTAGTAATGCTAATGAGTCTACACTTTCATCACGTTTAATAGAGCCCATAGCCATTGCAGCAAGATATCTATGTGTGGGATCCTCACTTCTCAAATATTTGAAAAGACTCTTGATGTCCTGTTTGTCTTGTAAATTATAAATGTTCTGGACCTCATTATCAGAGAAATTTATAATTATCTCTGTCTTTTTGCCCGATGTATCGGGGACACAGGAAAAAAAATTAAATAAAAGTCCTATTAAAATACCGTAACCTATGAGTGATTGACTGATTTGCATGTTTAATGTATTTATTATCTACAAAGATGCAAAAGTAATACATTCAAAAGATATAAATTTTATATTTCTATATTTTATAGCTATTGAAAAATATAAAACTTGTATTTGATCTGTAAATTTTTAATTATTTATCTGTGTCAGTACCATGAATTGATGATTTTACTTGTCGGTCTATACCTTTGGACAGACAAGTTTATTTGATAATACAGTATAAATCTATGTTAGATTCACACATAGAAACCCCTCTCAATTTATTAAAAAACAACCCTATTTTTAAAATTCTAAAATATATTAGGTGAATATTTATAACTTTGTAGTTATTTTTAAGTTTTAAAGTTCATGGGCGTAAAAATAGTAACAAAAGAAATAGTCAACAGAAAGGCAAAATTTGAATATCACTTCATACAGACTTATGAGGCAGGTCTCGTATTAACGGGAACTGAAGTCAAAGCTCTAAGGCAAGGAATGGCCAATTTAACTGATGCCTATTGTCTTTTTGATCGTGGTAATTTAGTAGTTAAGAGTATGTATATCGCTGAGTATGATCATGGTACTATATACAATCATGACGCTAGAAGAGATAGACGCCTACTTCTTAGAAAACCTGAATTAAAAAAGCTTGAAAGACGCATTACTGAAAAAGGTTATACGATTGTGCCATATAAATTGTATTTTACTGAAAGAGGGTTTGCTAAATTAGAAATAGCTCTAGCTCAAGGTAAAAAGGCATTTGACAAAAGAGATACCATAAAAGAAAGGGATAGCAAACGTGATTTGGATAGATTGAAGAAAATAAAATTGTAATAAGGTATATAAAAAAAGGTTAAAATTAAATATTCAACCTTTTTTTATATTCTTATCGAAAAGTACTTTTTTTGACTCAAATTACTTTATCGGCCCAAAAAACGATGTTTTTACCTTAGTAATCAGTTCATCTCCATGATAAACTCCAATTTCAATTTCATTTTTACCACTTTTGACTTGTTCTTTTGGTAACTTGATAAATACAGCACCATCTTTTTTCTCGTTTTTCTCTAATATTGGTAGTTCTCCACCTACGACCTGAAATGAACCAGAAGTAGGAGATAGCATTCGTAGCTCTAGTTGATAATCCTTAGAGGTTTTGTTTATCATTTGATATTTATACAAATTACTTACAGTACCATCCTCATTCTCTTGAGATAATAGGCCACCTGTACGCATTAAAAGAACACTCACATCTGCACGCATTGTAAATAAAGCTACTTCTATACCTATTAGCAAAGTTAATACGGCCATATAAGCAATAGAACGCGCATTAAAAAAGTTTCGTTTTCCTGTTTCTATACCTTCGATACTATCTATTCTTATGAGGCCTTTAGGTCTTTCTACTTTTTCCATTACCTCGTCGCAGGCATCCATACAAGCGGTACAATTAACACACTCGAGTTGAGTGCCATTTCTGATATCTATGCCTGTGGGACAGACATGTATACAAAGCTTGCAGTCTATACAATCTCCCATATTAGAAGCCATACTATTTAAAAAATCATCTCCTGATTGAGCAGCTGCTGTTTCAGTTGCTAAAGCCGCCACCTTTGGCATCGGCGTCGATTTTTTTATTTTACCTCTTGGTTCGCCGCGTATATAATCATAAGCGACAACTAAGGATTTTTGGTCTAACATGACTCCTTGTAAACGTCCATAAGGACAGATAGTGGTACACACTTGCTCGCGCAGTCCCGAAAAAACTATATAAAACACAAAAGAAAATATAATCATAGCTATAAAGCCACTCATATGCAAAGCAATCGGTTCACTTACTATCATTAGCACCTCATCCATACCAATAATATAGGCCAAAAAATAATTGGATATAAGGATAGAGATAGCTAAAAATATAGCATGTTTAAAAACACGTTTTATGATTTTATGTGAGTCCCATGGGGCACCGTCTAGCTTTTTTTGAGCATTATAATCTCCATCAATAGCATACTCAATACGTCTAAAGACCAACTCCATAAAGACTGTCTGTGGACATATCCAACCACAAAATAGTCTACCAAATATAACTGTAAAAGCTATAATGAATACCACTAAAATCAACATAGCGATAGCAAAAAGATAAAAATCTTGTGGGGCGAAATGAAGACCAAAAAGGGTGAACTTCCGCTCTAAAATGTTAAGAAGAATCCATGGTTCGCCATTGACTTTTATAAATGGTAATGCAAAAAATACAGCTAAATAAACATAAGAAAGCCATATTCGATAATTAGTATATTGACCTTTAGGCTTTTTAGGAAATACCCATATTCGCTTACCCGCCTTATCTACAGTAGCTATATTGTCTCTGAACTGCTCATCAGCAGGATTTTGATTTTTGTCTAATGACATCACTTAAATATTTTTACAAAAATAATGTAAATAACGAACTCAAAGTGTCACATAAGTCACGTAACTACATTTAAAATCAATAAATTAACTAAAATATACGAAGACAACTAAAAAGGGAGAACATGATTACTACATTCTCCCCTCTTCTATCATTCCGTCCTTGAAAACTAACGTTTAATTTTACTCGCCCACTTCGGGACTATCAGAATCCTCTGTATCAGTTTCACCATTTGTAGGTTCATCTTTAGGTTCGTAAAGTTCCCCTTCGGGCGCTTTTTGATTCTCTGGATTAGTTCCTTGGAAAGTTAATATATAACTTGCTACTTTTTGCATAGCTGCGGGTCTCAGCTGTGATTTCCATGATATCATACCTTTCTCGGGAACACCATATTTTATTACAGAAAAAACATCATTAATACTCCCTCCATGCTTCCAATAATTATCAGCAAAATTTGGTCCTACCCCTCCTTCACCATTGGCTCCATGACACACCAAACAATTGGCCACATAAATATCTTTCCCTTCTGCAATAGCGTCAGCTTCAGTCAATAAAGTTACAGAGTTTTCATCAATGGCATTGGCTTGAGAGGCAAGGTATAAGGCTTTTGCATCTTCAGCTGAAGCTATCTCATTGATGTATTCGGTGGCTTGGTCCACACCTCTATCCGACACATGATAATACCACATATAAACTGCTGACCAGAAAATACAGATATAAAATAACCACAACCACCAAGGCGGTAGTGAATTGTCCAACTCTCTGATACCATCATAATCATGGCCTAAATCAATATCCTGCTCTTTTTCTTTTGGTACAAGATTCCATAATTTATCAGAGATGGAAGTCCATAAAGATTTGCTTCCAGCAAAATTGGCTTTTTCCACTACTTCAGGGCCAAAGTCATTGATAAGTTTTATTTTTTGCATATCTATCAATGCCCAAATAAGATTGATAGCTGCAAATACAACTAAAATTAATACTATAAATGCCAATAAAAGGAACATATTATTATAAGCCATGCCAAAAAAGTCTAACTTTTCAGGTGCTACTACACCAGCAGCATCATCCTGTGCATACAAGCCTATGGCTCCAGCTAATGTTACTATATATATTATGATGGTTAATAAAAGCTTCTTCATCATTTTTATGTTTAATGTTTTATTGAATTAATTAATAATTTAGGCATCATCATCCAATGGAAGATTTTCCATGTGACTAAGAGTTTCTGTATCTTTACGAAGGGCCAACCAAGATCCTATAACAAAGACTGTCAAAAACGTGACTAGTGAAAATATGGCCATCCAATTGATATTGCCTCCTTCTTGTATTATATACTTTCCCATGATAAAAATATTTTTTATTATTCTTTAACTTTAATGTCTGTACCCAATCTCTGTAAGTAAGCAATCAATGCCACTATTTCCTTGTTTTCAACACCTTCTTGAGTGATTTTGTCTTTAGCCAGACTCTCAGCTACTGTCTTAGCCTGAGCTTTAAGATCATTTACTGCTTTGTCCGCATAGCCATCAGGATATGGTGTATTCATCGTCTGCAATGTCTTGATTTTGGCAGCAGTATATTTAGTACTCAAATCCTTTGTAAATAAGCGCGGATATGACGGCATTATAGACCCTGGCGCCATTGAAGTTGGCTCCAGCATGTGATTATAGTGCCAGCTGTCTGGATATTTTCCTCCTAATCTATGTAAATCTGGTCCTGTACGCTTGCTTCCCCATTGGAATGGTCTGTCATAAATAAATTCTCCTGATTTTGAATACTCTCCATATCTTTCAGTCTCAGACCTAAATGGTCGCACCATTTGTGAATGACAGTTATAACAACCTTCTCTAATATATATGTCCCTACCTTCTAACTCAAGTGGTGTATAAGGTTTTACAGATGCTATTTTAGGTATATTACTGTCGATAGTGAGCATAGGTATAATTTGAACCATACCTCCTATCAATATCAATACTGTACTCGCTAATAACATTTGTATTGGTTTTCTTTCTATCCATCTGTGCCAGTATTCGCCTTTATGTTCTTGGTGTTGTTCTAGAGCTGGCGCAGATGCTTCTTGGTTAGCCACAAGTGTACCAGATTGAACGGTTTTAACAACGTTATATATCAATACAAATATTCCAGAAAAATATAAAGTACCACCTATAGCTCTTAATAGGTACATAGGTAATATATTAGTCACAGTTTCTAAAAAGTTTCCATAAACCAAAAATCCATCAGGAGTAAATTGTTTCCACATCAATGATTGTGTCCATCCCGCCCAATAAAGAGGTATAGCATAAATCAATATACCTAATGTACCTATCCAAAAATGAACATTAGCCAACTTGTTAGAATATAATTTAGTACCATAAATACGTGGCACTAACCAGTATAACATACCAAAAGTCAACATTCCATTCCAGCCTAAAGCGCCAATATGTACATGACCTACAGTCCAGTCAGTAAAGTGTGTAATGGCATTCAATGATTTTACAGACAATAATGGTCCTTCTAATGTGGCCATACCATATGCTGTCACCGCTACAACAAAAAACTTCAAAATAGGATCTGTTCTCACCTTATCCCACACACCTCTCAAAGTTAAAAGTCCGTTCAACATACCTCCCCAAGATGGCGCTATCAACATGATAGAAAACACTGTTCCCAATGATTGTGCCCAGTCTGGTAATGATGTATATAACAAATGGTGAGGTCCAGCCCAAATATATATGAATATTAGTGCCCAAAAGTGAATAATTGATAACTTATATGAATATACCGGTCTGTTGGCCGCTTTTGGCATAAAATAGTACATCAAACCCAAGTAAGGCGTAGTCAAGAAAAATGCAACAGCATTATGACCATACCACCACTGTACTAAGGCATCCTGAACTCCAGAAAATACTGGATAAGATCCATGTAAACCATATGGTATAGCCAAACTATTTACAACATGTAGAACAGTGACAGTGACCCAAGTAGCTATGTAAAACCATATCGCTACATACAGATGTTGCTCTCTTCTTTTGATGATAGTACCAAACATATTGATACCAAAAACTATCCAAATCAGTGCTATAGCTATATCAATAGGCCAAATCAATTCCGCATATTCTTTCCCTTGAGTGAGACCCAATGGAAGTGTGACAGCAGCTGCCAAAATTATCAATTGCCATCCCCAAAAATGGATGTTAGATAATGTGTCACTAAACATCCGCGCCTTCAATAGTCTCTGCAATGAGTAATAGACACCTGTAAAAATACCATTACCTACAAATGCAAAAATAACCGCATTGGTATGTAAGGGCCTAATTCGTCCGAAACCTATCTCTGCAATACCCATATTGAGAGCAGGAAATACAAGCTGAAAAGCAGCTAAGACTCCAACGAGCATACCTATGACCCCAAATATTATTGTGGCCCAAGCAAAGTTTCTCACTACCTTGTTGTCATAACTAAATGTTTCTAAATTTGCCATAAATCAGAAATAATTTTAATGTTTATTATTAATTGGTTTTATCCTTAATCTCTATCATATCGTCATCAAGAAGTATACGCATACCCGGAGTATGGTCATCATCATATTGACCATCTTTGACTGCCCAAAAAAAAGCCGCTAAAAACCCTCCAGCCACTACTAAACTGATAACAATAAGAAGTAAAATAATCTGCATTATTCTTGAAATTTGGCACAAGTTAAGGAGACGTTAAGATTTGAATTATGACGAAAATCATGTTTTTATATGACCTTTGTTTAACTTTTTTGGCATTAATTCAAATATATGTATATCAATACTTTAAGTATCTAATTATGTTTAAATCATAAGCTTGATAAAATTATTTTCTGAGTAAGGATAGCTTTTATTTTACAAAACAATGACACTGATGTCTGTTTTAGTACTATGAACTTTTAGGTTAAATTCCTATTGTTCCATATTGATAAAACCAAAAGTATTGCGCGGTATTAATTTGTATTTTATCCGTATCTAAGATTATTATTTAACACATTTTAACCCGCATTATGCATTAGAAAATCTATTACATGCCGAAATTCCTGCAAAATAAGGCGCTTCGCTAATTTTCACTCACTCACCATAGTGGTGACTATGATTCGCTCATGAAAATCCTTATTTTATTGGCCTTTCGACCTTCATTACGAAGTTCTAATGCATAGTGCGGGTTTAATTATACAACAACATGTTATGAGTTGACAATATCATCAACTTAAAGTATCAAAACACTTGAATTTTCTTCCATAAATTGTTTTTATTCAAACACAGCAATGACCACTCCTTCGCTATCAGACTTATAGTTTTTTACAGTCAGTTTACGTTTATTGTATTCAATTTGTATAGGCTTGGGTTCTGCTGTATCTATAAATATATCTGCACCTTTCAAAAAAGGAACAAAGCCAAAAATAGGATGGGGTGCAGCCGTGGATGTTTTGTTTCCATTATCATAAAGGAACAATGCAATTGTAGAATTAGATGGACTACATAACGCTTCGTTGGCCAATTGTATACCTTGCACATCCAATTCATCTCTTTGGTGAATAATAGCTCTATTGGCAGAGAAAACAGCAATCACACTCTGATCATCTGATTTAGGTAAACTAGACAGCAATATACCCGCCAATGAACTCTGAGGTGGGAAAACTCTTAGATATACAAAAGGATTGTCAGCTTTGAATGGTTCTCTAAAATAGTGCAATGTCCTAAATCCAGTTCTACCTGACTCCAATACAAACTCTGTGTATTCATCTGGGTCCACCTCTAAGTCTTTAAAGTAGCCCAAGTTATCAACTTCGATATTAATACCTATATTTTTTCTCTCGGCTGTTTCCTTCTGAATGTAGTACATGGTCACTTTTATTGCAGCTTCAGGTTTGTTTTCTCCGAGGCTAACGATTCTTCCACTTATTTTGGGCCTCGCAGTGGGTTGAATTTCTTTATTCAAGAGCTCGATTTCAGGAAAAATAAAATTAAAAATAGCCCAAAAACTTTCTTTAGAAGTAGCTACTTCATAGTGGTCTAAATCCTCAAATACTATATTCTGAGCATCAGGAATATCATTACCTTGCACAATTAAATCACCTTTTGAGTAGATATTTAAAGTTGGAATATTTCCAGAAGGCCCTGCAGGTTTCGATTGAGGATTACTACCTATATGTATGTATTTTGCCACCTTTGAGGAGTAACTGCTATTGGCACAGTAACTATAACTTAAACCTCCTCCAGCGGAGTGACCTATAAGTACAACTTGAGACCTGCCTGTCTTAACTAAGATATCATTAATAAATACATCGAGCTGTTGGATAGCTACAGAATTGTTTGCTGCTGTGGTGTTCCAATCATAAGCATATAAATAATCTTTGGGATATTTATTGCTCAAAAACAACATAGCTGGTTGTGAATAGGTATCTCCCGAAGCCAACATGCCATGCACCATCACTATAGGAATCAAATCCTCTGTTTTCCATTCAAATACTGTCTGTGGATCATCGTCTATGTTGACCGCTGGTGTTTCTTTTGAGCATGAAAATATCAAAAAAACGCTAATTATAAATGAAAACATACGCATGGTTTAATATTTTAAAATTTACAATTGAATAATTCAATATAATGCTGACAAAATTTATACCTGATTAACAACATCCTCCACCATTATAATGATATGTACTTTCGCTAATAAAAATATCATTTCTATTAAGGTATCGAATGGCTTGAGCTGTTTTATCACAGACAGCCATAGGTTGATTTTTTAATAATGTGTGACCATTACCGTCATCAAAATAATCGTCCTCACCATAATATATGGCTGTTTTGCCCGTAAAAACGCATGGTCCATCCTCAGGGATAGGGTCTTTTATAGCACAGACTTCTATGCTTTCAATATAGATCAATTCATCTGTAGGGTAATGATAAGGGTCTAATATTCTATAAGGTCTCTTGGCCCTTATCTCAATAGTCCCAAACCCAGTCTCTGTCAATGCATTGATATATTCCCGCATAGAAATAGACCCACTCAGGCATTGTGCCCTAAGAACGTCATCATTTCGTAACGTTTCGCTCATATGCTGCTCACAAATAGGGTCACTCATTACTAATCTTCCATGTGGTTTTAATACACGATACATCTCTTTTAGAGCCAATTTTAAATCATCTGTTTTAAAAATGTTAAATAAACAATTTTGTGCAGCGACGTCGATGGTCTCATCTTCTACTGGTAAATCTAAAGCATTTCCTTTCTTAAGCTCTATGAAATCTCGATGAAACCAATTATTTTCACTTTCAGCCTCAACAAGATTATTTTGACAAGCTTCCAGCATGGCATCTACTGAGTCTATTCCTATAACACCCGATTTTTGTCGTGAAAAGTATGAAAATTGGAGTAGCTCCATACCTCCACCAACTCCCACGTACAAAATTTTAGGATTATTGATTAAATCTTGTGCTGCGACTGTAGATCCACATCCATAATTCATTTCTTGCATAATTTTTGGTATTTGCAATCCTGGAAATTTCCATATGGGCGTGGTGGTACAACACAAACCTATATCTGGAGCTAAAGCTGCTTGTGTGTACAAATCTTGGGTAGCGTCTAAATAACTCATTTTTATTTTTTTAAATATGAACAACATAACTTAACCTAACAGAATATAGTCATCTTGGTTCTCATTCTAAAAATCCTAAGTTCCTTTTTTGTCATTATTAGAACTAAATTCTATTTCGATATTTAATTATTATCTCAATGATACAAAAATTAGACCCACAAGCATCCTCATAATTTATAAAAGAAAAAACCAAGGTCGTATCAGTTTTTATTAAAATATTATAGCATTAAAAAATAATGCTTTTCACTCAGCCATTCATGTCACATACTCATTTATTGTTTATTACCTAATTTGTTTCATCTATCTTTGTTTCATAATTCTAAAATCAATATAATGAAAAAGTATTTAATTTATTTAGCAAGTTTTTTATTCTTACTACCTTTCACAAGCTGTGAAAAAGATCCCAAACCTGATGATGTTACTACGAAAACAAAAGTATTAAAAGAGAGTGACTTTAGAAGCAACCTAATATTAGAAGATGTTGCGGAGGGAATTGATTACATTATAGAGGATGTGATTAATGTCGTTAATGGACTTACTATAAGGCCTGGTGTTACTATTATGTTTAAAGAAGGGGCTGGATTGTATATCAGAGAGAGTGGATATATTGAATCGAGAGGTACGTCCGAAAAGAAAATAACATTTACCTCTGACATAAAAGTAAAAGGAGCATGGGTAGGAATTTTGGTACATTCCACAAGTTTGCGCAATATATTTGAACACTGCATATTTGAATATGCGGGCAAAGACAACTGGGGCAATGATACTCATGGCGCACTATGTACCTGGACTCCTGCAGCACTCAATATCGACCATTGTACCTTTAAAAATAATAAATTTTTTGGTGTGGATTTATACGGGAGCTTGGCTGTTGAGCTACGCTCTTTTGATAACAATACTTTCGAAAATAATGATGCCCCTATCATGACCGAGCCACACAATGCTGTTGTCATTGGCTCTCAAAATAAATTTTCTGATTTGAAAAATTATATTCACATAGAGAATATTCATTTTCCTAGAAACAATTCTACTTTTACATGGAAAGAGTTAGCCATACCTTATTTGGTCAATAGCAGCTTGCTCATACAAGAATGTAATCTCACACTTCAGCCTGGTGTAAAAATAGAATTTACCGAAAACGGATATATATATGTGGACAATGGCTCTCTAACTGCAGAAGGAACACCACAAAAAATGATATCATTTAGCGGTGAACTTAAGCTGCCGGGCTCTTGGGGCGGTGTTGGATTTGTTTTCACTACATCTTCAAGAAACAAACTGGAATATGTTACTATAGAAAATGCAGGAGGCTCGGTAAGTGAATTTGATAATGGCGTCATCTACATGTGGGCACAACCTACGCTGTCAGTGAAAAATTGTACTTTTAGGAACAATAAAGTATGTATCTTCAACTCCAACTCAGGTGGTCCATTTAACCAACCCAACCTAAAAGAAGAAAATAATAATGTGACTGGAAGCCAAAAGATTTGTGAATAGTGATAATTATTTAAAGTATTATAAGAAGGCTTTACCTAATGTGTAAGGCCTTTTTTATTGTATAAATAAATTACTGTCAGTGTATTAAGTAATATTTGAGACAATATAAGAAATACTTATGTACCTATAAGTGATATATATCATATCTAATAATTTTTTCATATTTTTAATTGCTTTTACTTTTGCGTCCGATTTGTAAAATAAATATTTATCATCATTTACTAAAGTTTTAGATATGAAATACACACAATTATTATTATTAAAAATTTTGTTCTTGTCATTATTCATCACATCTTGCAAAAAAGATATAGAACAATCCGAAACCAAAGCTTCAAAATCGGTGGCTGACTATGATTACAAAATAGTACACGATTGGAATACTGTATTTTTAGAGATTGAAAGATACGCTCTTGGTTATGCACCCGCGCCAACTTCTCATGCTTTAGGATATTGGAGTCTAGCCATGTATGAGTCTAGCGTTTTGGGTATGCCTTTACATAATTCTATTGCCAATAGATATCCAGAACTACGAGTGCCCACAATATTGCATAATCAAGAGTACCATTGGCCGACTGTCGTCAATTCTGTGAGTAACTTTTTACTATCAAGAATGTTTGCAGAAGTCAATGCTGCAGTGTACTCGAAAATCAACAATACCTATATTAGAAATGAAAAAAACTTCATTGCTCAGACGACGCCCGAAGTTTATTTACGCAGTAAGAATCACGGAGAGGCTGTAGGAGCGGCATTTTGGGAGTGGATGAAAACAGATACAGAACTCTTTGAAGGATACAAGGACATTTATAGAGACAATTTTTGGAAGGAAAAAACTGAGCTTTTTGCATGGCAGCCTACATTTCCTGGACCTGGGGATGGAAGGTTTCCCTATTGGGGCAAAGGAAGAACCATGGCGATAAAAGACGATTTATTGCTTTGTAAAGACTTCAGAGAGTATGTTGGCGAATTGAGCGAAGATCCTACTTCTGCTTTTTATGTGCAAGCGAGAGAAGTTTTAGCACAAAACACACCTAGTTTATCTTTTAATACTAAATGGATTGGCGAATTTTGGAGTGATGATATTGTTGCTTTAACATTTTCGCCACCATCACGTTGGATAGCTATAGCCGATCAAATATATGCCAAAGAAAATACTACATTAGATAAAGCCTTAGAATGTAATGCAAAAATTGGTATAGCATTACACGATGCAGGTATCGGATGCTGGAACTCTAAATATTACTACAATCTTGAAAGACCCCAAACATATATCAATAGAAATATAGATCCTACATGGAAACCCAACTTAAATAATCCAATGACGGGTGATGAAGGAATTTCACCTAATTTTCCAGCATACCCATCTGGCCATGCCACATTTGGGGCTGCGGGTGCAGAGGCTATATCAAGTATTTTTGGGTATAGCTATTCTTTTACAGACCTGTGCCATGAAAACAGACCAGAATTCTTTGGAATGCCTCGCTCATACAAAAGTTTCCATGAAGCGGCTTTAGAAAATGCTTGGTCGCGAGTACCTCTTGGTGTTCACTACCGCATGGACTCTGATGAAGGTATGAGATACGGTGCTGAAATAGGTCGCTCCGTTAATAGACTTCCTTGGAGAAAGTAAAATTATTTCGAAATAATATAAATAAAGGGGTATATTTGCCCCTTTATTTGTTTAAAGATTTAGATATGAAAAATTTTAAATTGTCTTTTGCATTTTTACTTTTATTGGGCTTGATAGCATGTTCTTGTAAAAATAATCCCCAAGAAAAAACTGTTAGCGATGAAAGCAATAAAAAAGTAGTTCAACATTATGGTACCGGTCAAAAATCAAGAGAATTTACCTTGGTAAATGGAGAAATGGAGGGAGAAATGACTGAATATTATAATACTGGAAATATTAAATCCAACTCATTTTTTAAATCAGGTAAACAAGAAGGGAAAACAACGATTTATTATGATGGTGGCGGTATAAAAGAAGTACAATATTATAGTAATGGTCTAAGGCAAATGGGTGATACTATTTTTTATGAAGACGGCACATTAAGATATGTGACCGAATTTAAAGATAATCTCAAGCATGGTTATCAAAGAATATGGGATGAAGGAGGAAATTTGATAGATGAAGCCAAATATGATATGGACAAATTAATAGAGGTAAATGGTAAATCTGTCATCAAATAACATATAATCGAGACGCTAACATAAAAGTAATGAAACTAATCTTAAAAATCAATGGAATTATTGAACTTTTGGCTGGATTGGCCCTGATATTTAATCCCAATTGGTTATTGATGCAGAAAAATATTGACATAGCCACTGTTTCATTAGCAAAACTTTATGGAATATTAGCTTTCTTTTTTGGCCTAGTTTCTTATTTACTCAGTAATGAATTTGCCTTCACCCAACTTTTTAAGCGTATCATTTTGGCAGTCATTACATTTCACATGCTGGTGAGCTTGTACTTATATGGTCTCTACACACAGGGAGTCCTTACATTTATAGGTGCCGCTGCATTTCATCTCATTATCGCTGTATCATTTCTGATGATGTACTATAAGGATATGACTTTATTTGATAAAAATAATTAAAATTAAAGAGCACTTAAATCTTTCTTTAGTGTGATTTCTGTTATTTCTGGCCACATGCCTACCCTGCCAGGGAAACCTAAAAACCCAAAACCTCTATTGACATATAAATACTTTGAGCCCTCACGGTACAGTCCAGCCCAGTGTTTATATCTTAAACTGGCTGGAGACCATTCAAAATTGGCCCACTTTACACCAAATTGAAACCCATGAGTGTGCCCGCTCAAAGTCAGATCTACGTGAAATGGGAGTTCTTTTACGATATTTCCCCAATGCGTAGGGTCATGAGAAAGCAAGATGTTGACAGCATCTGACGACAAACCTTCTGTAGCTTTTTCTATATCTCCTTCTTTAGGAAACCATCTGCTCTCGCCCCAATTTTCAACACCAATGAGGTTTAAAGATTCCCCATCTTTAGTCAAAATACGGTGTTCATTATTGAGTAATTCAAAACCCATCATCTCAAAGTATCTAAACAAATCCGCTGTGTAAAGTTGTGGGTTTGAGCTCCTATATATACCCACATAGTCGTGATTTCCTAAAACAGCATATTTCCCATCTCGTGCCTTTATAGATGCAAATAAATCTATAAATGGTATGATTTCATCTTTTTCAGAATTGACCAGATCTCCTGTAAAACAAACGATATCAGGCTGCAGGTCATTAATCATATCTATACCTAAAAGCACCTTATCCTTAGAATCAAAGCTACCTGAATGTATATCAGATATTTGCACTATTTTGAACCCATCAAATATCTCTGGTAGATGAGGCAATTTAATTTCAATTTTGTGTACCGTGTATTGATATTTTCCCTTTGTTATGCCGTATATCATACTTATGAAAGGAATAATCGCTACCACTAATCCAAACATTGTCAATGAGGCATTTCTCATAGGAAGAAATACCTGACTCTCATCAAAATAGCCCAAGGCACCTTTAACGTATTGAATTCCAGCTATGATAACTCTTCCTCCATCATGCAATATTAATCCTCCAGCAAAAAGAATTTTAAAAACAAAAACAGAGAAAACAAAACCAATCAATAAATTGGTACTTTCAGAAATACTGAATTCACCCCCATTATTATTAGAAAACATTAAAAATATCAATGATGCATAACTGAAAAACGAAAGACCTAAGTAGATACTTTGGGTCAGTTTGACCATCTTGGTTAATGAATTAAAACCATAAAAATTATAAAGGTCTAAAGCTATTAATGCTGCTGACAATATCACTAAAAATGTAATTTTATCCATCTATATTCTTATTTGACAAAGAAAAATGGAGAAAAAGCATTTAAGTTCTTTGACGAAAAGTCATTTAACCAACAATTAACACCCAAAAGAATATTTAAAAACGATTTAAAAGTCTTCAATACGTTCTATCTGAGCACCCAATGCATTGAGGCGTATATCTATATTTTGATACCCCCTGTCTATCTGATTGATATTGGATATAACACTTTCACTTTTGGCTGATAAGGCAGCTATAAGCAACGAAACGCCAGCACGTATATCAGGCGAACTCATTCTTATCCCTTTGAGTTGTGATTTACGTTCCATGCCAATTACTGTAGCTCGATGTGGATCACACAGAATAATTTGAGCACCCATGTCTATGAGTTTGTCCACAAAAAAGAGCCGTGACTCAAACATTTTTTGGTGTATCAGTATACTACCCCGAGCTTGAATAGCTACCACTAGTAATATACTTAGTAAATCAGGAGTAAAACCAGGCCACGGTGCATCATATATTGTCATTATAGAGCCGTCAATAAAACTTTGAATTTCATATACTTCTTGTGCAGGTATGTATAAGTCATCACCATTGATATCTATCTGAATACCTAGTTTTTCAAATGTAGGCAATATAATACCTAAATTAGAAACAGAAACATTACTAATGGTGAGACTAGACTGCGTCATGGCTGCCATCCCTATGAAACTCCCAATTTCTATCATATCTGGCAGTATAGTATGAGATGTACCATTTAGACTATCTACACCTTCTATTGTCAATAAGTTCGAACCAATACCTGATATTTTGGCACCCATTCTATTGAGCATCTTACACAATTGTTGAAGATATGGCTCACAAGCCGCATTATATATTTGCGTAGTTCCCTCGGCGAGTGCAGCTGCCATCACTATATTGGCCGTCCCTGTCACAGAGATTTCATCCATGAGAATAAATGTGCCTTTAAGCACATCCGCACCTAAATAATATTTTTCTTCGTGATCATCATAGTTGAAAGTGGCTCCCAGTTTTTGAAAACCCAAAAAATGTGTATCTAGTCTCCTTCTTCCGATTTTGTCACCACCAGGTTTGGAAAGATAAGCTTTTTTAAAACGGGCCAAGAGTGGACCAATTAACATCACAGAGCCTCGTATTTTACCCGCATTCTCCTGATAGGCTTCTGATGATAATATATCTAAAGATACGTCATCCGCTTGAAAGGAGTAGGTATCGGTTGCTACCCTTTCCACTTTTACTCCTAAAAATTTCAATAACTCTATTTGTTTTCTGATATCTACAATATCTGGTATATTGTGAATGGTCACTTTATGATCTGTCAGCAATACAGCACTGATGATTTGTAAAGCTTCATTTTTTGCACCTTGTGGCTGTATTGTTCCTGATAGCTGAGCATTTCCTTGTACCCTAAAGGCTTGTTGTGACATATTATAAACATTTTATTTAAGCCGCAAATATATTATTAATTTTAATAATGTAAAAAATTAATTTATAATACTTTAAAAATTAATATCCTTCACTACAATATTGCCATAGACGGTCCATGTAAAACAAATAAGGAAATATTTCGTTTTCAATGGGATATCGGTATTAGAAAACAGAAAAATTGATGTAATTTTTAATATTTTTCACTCAATAGCTATTCGGTATACATTATTGATAAATTTCATGTCTTTCAGGGACTTGCATTATGATGTATAGGGATTAATTGTTTTCTTGCTGTCATAAAAAAAATATTTATTTAGTTTAATGGCTATCAAAAATTGGGGGGTTAAAGTTCTAAAATTTTTTGTAAAATCTTTAATACTTGTCATATTAGGAGTACTCATAATTTTTAATGGGTTTTATCTCACATCCAAGATATATGATTTCCCAGTCCTTGAACCCTTTAAAGGAGAATTCATTCACAATCCCTATCAGACTGTCACTGGCTTTAATCTGTATAGAGGAAATTTTCATGCCCACAGTGTAGCATGGCGAGGCATTACTGACGGAAATGAAACTGAACAAGATGTCTTTAGTGCTTATGTGGATGAAGGGTACGATATCCCATCAATATCCAACTATCACAGTATAAGTCGATATGGTGAAGACAAAGGACATATTTACATACCGACTTACGAACATGGCTATAACATACGAAAAAGCCATTTATTAGCTATTGACGCAGATAAGGTGTCATTTTATGATTTTTTCTTCAAACAATCTACTTCCCAAAAGCAACAAATCATCAATCATATTAGGTCTAAAGCTTCGATAGTTGCCTTGGCTCACCCAGCCTACTGGCAGTCGAGATCTGAAGAAGATATGAAGCTATTGGTCAACTATGAACTAACAGAAATACTCAATCACAATAAAGATTCAGAACAATATTGGGATTATGGACTTTCCACTGGAAGATTAACTTGGTGTCTTGGTGATGATGATACGCATGGTATAAACAAGGAGCCTACCTTTATGCGATGGAATATGATATTTGGAGAAAAACGAGATAAAGCTTTTATTATAAATGCATTAAAAAATGGTCAACATTATTCTGTGTTTTCTCCTGAAAATAAACTGAAAGTAGAGCTTATTTCTTGTCAGATGACAGACAGTGTGAGTTTTGAAGTACAGCTTTCTGATGACGCAGAAGACATCCACTTCATAGGTCAAAATGGTCAAATTAAACATCAATCTGGTCCGGGGCGCATAGCATCTTATAGTTTTACTTCTGAAGATACATATATAAGAACGGTAGTGCATCATTCAGATGGAAAAATGTTTCTCAATCCATTGGTCAGATACGATGGACTACAGATTCCGCTCAACACTCTCAACAAAGCCACAGTTAATAATCTCAAAACATGGGGTCAAAGAGGTCTATTTTTAATACCTTTGCTACTTCTAATCTTTTTAGCACATTGGACGATAAAATTTTAATGCCCCAATTATTCAAAAGCCCGTATAGCCAACCTCTACTGTTAGTGTTTTTGAGTCTTTTCTTTTTTATGGGGTTGGGACATGTACATCTTTTTGACTGGGATGAGATCAATTTTGCGGAGTCAGCCCGTGAGATGATAGTTACTGGAGATTATATGAAGGTACAGATTGACTTCAAACCCTTTTGGGAAAAACCACCATTGTTTTTTTGGTTGCAAGTGATTTCTATGCAGATTTTTGGTATCAATGAATTTGCTGCACGATTCCCCAATGCGCTCATGGGTTTAGTCTATTTATTGACTTTGTACCATATTGGAAAGCGCCATCGTGATGAAACATTTGGTTTTTTGTGGGCCTTATTATTTATGGGTTCGCTATTGCCACATCTCTATTTTAAGTCCGGCATCATAGACCCTGTGTTCAATTATTTTATTTTTTTATCCGTGTACTTTCTATGGCAAGCTGTAGAAAAAGAAAATAAAAATAAAGGTTTCACACTATTGGCAGGACTGTTTTCCGGATTGAGCTTTTTGACTAAGGGGCCTGTTGGCTTATTGATAGTATTGTTGGTCGTAGGCAGTTATATCCTATTGAAAAAATTGAGATATTTTCCCAAACTATCACAAATTTTTGGGTTTACATTGGGTTTTGTAGGTGTAGTAAGT
>DAIPYV010000045.1:0-20499 GCA_036782555.1 Saprospiraceae bacterium | reverse complement strand
CAATAAATCAAACATTTACGAATGGCTTTTTGTTTTTTTGTCATGTGCTAAAATATTTTTTAAAAAAATTTAATTAAATTATCAAATTTTCCTTTGTCTCTAGAATTTAATTTTTAATTTAAAAAATATACATTAAACTAAAACATGATTTATATATAAAACAAAACAAATCTAATGTAAACTAATTGTTCATTTGGCATGTTTGTATTTGATGATAAGGAATCCTATTTAATAAATATTAACTTTTATTTTTTTTTGATTTTATTACAATATATCTACGTGGTTGCGTACCTTTACACTTGCTAAATCCCCCATAGCATATCATTTTATAATTATCTTTATTGATTTGAGATAATATCATATATTATGTATAATATTTAAACCAATTAAATGAAACAGGTCAAATACATTTATAACGAACATACTTTACAGTATGAGCCCTATAAACCAAGTAAAAAAGAGCTCTACAAAAAGAGTTTCACTTTCATATCAGTGGTAGCGACTACGGCAATCTTTATATTTGTTTTAGCTTATCAATACTTTCCAACACCTAAAGAAAGATTATTAACCAAAGAGAAAGAGCAAATAGAATTTTATTTAACTGAGTTACAAGAAGAGTTTCAAAATCTATCTGAAGTTGTAGAAAACTTACACGAAAAAGATAATCAAATAAATAGAATGATTTTAGGAGTGAGTCCAGTAGATGATGGTATTTGGAATGGCGGTATAGGTGGACATAATAAATATAAATCACTAGAAAACTTGGGTGTTACAGGAGCAGTTGTAAGAAGAAATTTAGAAAAAGTAGATGCGCTTAAAATAAAGGTGGATTTACAAAAAAAATCTCTGGACAGCATGTATAATATGGCTGTGGTAAAAGAAAAGAAACTTGCAGCCATCCCATCCATAAAACCGGTCAAAGAAACAGCTCTTAAAAAGAATGTAAAATTCTTATCCGGATTTGGTATGAGAATCCATCCTATCCATAAAATCAAGAAATTTCATAAAGGAATCGACTTTACCGCACCCAAAGGTACCGCTATACAAGCTACTGGAAATGGTAAGGTTATCTCCATCAATAAAACTGGTAAAGGATATGGTAAGCACGTGCTTATAGACCATGGTTTTGGATACAAAACATTGTATGCACACATGCACACAATAGAAGTTAAAGAAGGACAAGTAGTTCAGAAAGGACAAAAAATAGGTCAGGTAGGGAATACAGGAACATCATCAGGTAATCATTTGCACTACGAAGTTTGGATTAATGGGAAAGCTATTAATCCTGTCGATTATGTGCTAGATGGCCTTACTCCTTCAGAGTATCAAGACTTAGTCAAAAGAGCTTCTACTCTTAATCAATCATTGGATTAAAATAGTGTCTAATAATTATTTTTGGAGGATAGGCTATCTACTTGATTGGTTTTTTTCAGGGATAAATGTCATTGCTCTTTCAGTTATCGCAGTGATTGTCAAACTAGGATTAACCCCAATATTGGCAGATATCATGCTACCATCGCATATCCACATATTTTTATAGTTAAAGACTTCATTTTTATGATTAATGACTCCTTCTTCAGCGCTGCTACCCATACATGCGCCACCTAAAATATGAGCGGTGGTGGGTATCCCTAAAATAGTTTCAGAAGCCATCACCATAGATTTTCCAGATATCAATTTTTCCGTCTTCATAGCCAACTCCTGAGCCAGTGGATTATAAGATGTTGGTGGTACACCTTGATCTACAGAAGATTTTAAAAATCCAAATCGGGATAATTGCATTTTAAGTGATGAGTCTATACTTTCCATATATAAGAGTATGTGAGTACGTTTACTCCAGTCGTCTACAAAGAAGGTCCTAAAATTTCGAATCGGATCTGTCAGCAAATCTTTAACCATATTACCGATTCGAATCACGGCAGATTTACCTCTCACCATAGGAGCCATCAAAAGCCTCCAAAATCCGGATCCAGCAGAATATTGAACTGGCTCGACATGTCTGTTCTCATCAAGATGTATAATAGAACCTATGGCGATACCCTTTGCAAATGAAGTATTTTTATCTAATGTAGTCACACCTATCAGGCTCTCTGAATTAGTCCTTACACCATGGCCTAACTTATCTGATAGTTTTGGTAGAGAAGAAGATTTTAATTTTAGCAATAGCTTTAGTGTACCTAAAACGCCTCCAGCAAAAACAATTCTCTTTGCTTCAACACGATACTTCTTAGGGAAGTGAGACAAAGCATCTTTATATTCAACTAAATAGCCATCAACTCCATCTACTCCTTTAGGAGTTACATTATATACTTCTGATTCAGCAACAATCTCCGCCCCATATTTTTGAGCAAGATATAGGTAATTCTTGTCCAATGTATTTTTAGAATTATAGCGACAACCCAACATGCATCCCGCGCATAATACACACCCTGTTCTATTAGGACCTTGACCTTCAAAATAAGGATCTTCTACCGTTTCTCCTAATTTTCCAAAATATATAGCTACATCAGTTTTACTAAACCCATCTATTTGACCTAACTCTTTTGCTAAGGAATGCATGACTTTATCACTTTTACTCTGATAAGGGTTCTCTACAGCCCCTAACATTTTCTTTGCAATGGCATAAAAGGGTTTTAATTCTTCTTCCCAATTCTGTAAATGTTTCCAAGAGCCTGTCTTAAAAAATGGAGTATTAGGTACAGGCAATGTATTAGCATAAACTAGTGAACCGCCGCCAACACCTACACCGCTCAAAACAGATACGTGTCTGAAAAATGTTAAATTAAGCAGTCCCGTTAGACCCATCTTGGGCAACCAAAAATACTTTTTTAAATTCCAAGTAGTCTTTGGAAAATCTTCCGACTTGCTAAACCATTTTCCTTTTTCGATGACCAAAACTTTATATCCTTTTTTAGAAAGGCGTAAGGCTGATACAGATCCACCAAATCCACTACCTATAATTACAAAATCATATGTTTCCTGCTCGTTTTTCATGCTATTTTGATAGTATTTTGATCGTCTGAATCATTTGTAAAATCTAAATTACGAATTCTTGAATGCATTAACCAAAACCACAAAGGAGGTAATAGAGCTATTATCATCATGCCCGGATAGCCTGTCGGCATCTGGGGGCTGTCATCAAAATGTCTTAATATCTGATATTTTCTATTCGCCTTATAATGATGATCAGAATGTCTTGAAAGTTCTAATAAAACTAAACGTCCTATAGGATGGTTTGAATTCCAAGAGTGCACAGGTAATGTGCGCTCATATCTATTGTTGACCTTAATTCGTCTCAATCCGTAATGCTCTATATAGTTGACGGTTTCTAATAGCATTATACCCACAAAGGCGGCAGCCAAAAAGCTTAGTAAAACCGTCATACCAAAGACCAAATAAACTAAAAGTAAAAACAGCAGTTGAATTAGTTGAAAATTAAACATTTCATTATTAAAACTCCAAAATGATAAACTTGATTTCGTAAGGCGCTCCTTTTCTAGCCTCCATGCCGAAATCCACCCACCTACGATAGTCCTGATATAAAACATATAAATCCATTCTCCTAATTTAGCAGAGGCTGGATCTTCATCAGTAGATACATTATTATGATGACCTCTATTGTGCTCGATAAAAAAGTGCATGTATAGTGTCGTCAAAAGCAAGCTCTTACTCATAAAGCGCTCATACCATGTATTTCTATGACCTAACTCATGGGCTGCATTGATTCCCAAGATACCACATGACATCCCCATAGCAGAAATCATACCTACGCGTGACAAAAATGGCAAGCTCGAATCTGACATTAAATACAAAAAATAAAAAAGAGTAAAATACTGAATGGGAACAAGACTATAAAGCAACCAATCATATCTAAAATCAATCCTAGCCATTTCTTCCTCGACTTCGCTCAGATTATCCGTTGAACCTGTTGAAAACAATTCAAGCAATGGCAATAAACCAAACAGAAATACAATAGCAAAAAAAGACCATAAACCTGATATGTTTAATGATAGGAATACGACCGCAGGTGTTATATAAACCAATATGTATTTTAAAAATCTTGCATTCATTTAATGAAAATTCAATAAAAAGACAAAATTAAAACATATTATTAAAAAAATCAAATAATTTTCCTAAGTATACTAATTATTATGGTTGATATTAAAATATTTACGAATATAAATAAAAAAGCGCATCCCAATTTATGTAGGAATACGCTTTTTAAAAAGTCTATTCAACTTTCTTATTCTTCTTCGGAAGAGGCTATAACAGCTGCAGTAGCTGGAGCAGCGACAGCTGCAACATTTCCAGATTTACCCCCACTTCTTCTTCTTCTCTTCGAACCGCCTTTGCTACTTGCTGACTTCTTCATAACATCATTGAAATCTACAAGTTCTATCATCGCTATCTCAGCCCCATCACCTTTACGGAATCCTGTTTTAATAATCCGACAATAACCTCCTGGTCTTTCAGCAATTTTTGGAGCTATGTTGTCAAAAAGCTCAATCAACACCTCTTTTTGCCTCAAATCAGCAAAAACCATTCTTCTAGAATGCGTTGTATTCGTTTTTGACTTGGTTAAAATTGGCTCTACAAAAATTCTAAGAGCTTTCGCCTTAGCTAAAGTAGTATTAATTCTTTTGTGTAATATTAATGAATTAGCCAAATTCATTAATAAAGCGTCTCTGTGACCTTTTTTTCTACCTAAATGGTTGAATTTTTTACCGTGTCTCATAAAGTTAAAATTTTACACCACTATTGACTTAGCTTATAATCGGCCTTAAGCTTTTTGGGTCAACGTTTTGTGCTATTAATAAAATGCTACTAAGGGCCGATACGATTACTCCTCGTCAAGCTTATATTTAGAAAGGTCCATACCAAATGTAAGACCCTTTGTCTCTAATAATTCTTCTATTTCAACAAGAGATTTCTTACCAAAGTTTCTAAACTTCAATAACTCATGCATATCAAATTTTACCATTTCACCCAGAGAGTTTATTTTAGCCGCTTTTAAGCAGTTATAAGCTCTTACAGATAAATCCAAATCCTCTAAAGAAGTTTTCAATAACTTACGCATGTGTAAAACATGCTCATCTACTATACTATCCTCTTTAGAATTATCATCATCAAATGTTATATTTTCATCCGTAATCAACATTAAATGTTGAATCAAAATCCTAGATGCTTCTTTAATAGCTTCTTCTGGATGGATAGTGCCATCAGTCTGTAGTTCAATAGTTAATTTTTCATAATCTGTAAGCTGACCTACACGTGTATTCTCTACCTTATATGCCACTTTCTTGATAGGCGTATAAATGGCATCCATAGGAATTACACCTATCGGAGCATCTTTACTCATACTATCATCAGCCGGAACATAGCCTCTACCGTGGTTAACCGTAAACTCCATTTCCAGAGTAACATTAGGTTCTAGTGAACAAATGTAAAGGTCAGGATTCATGATTTTAAAAACATTAGTACTAGCCTCGATATCACCAGCTACAAAAGTATCTTTTCCAGAAATAGTCACATATAATTTCTCTTCAACAGAAGTATCGTCTGAAACAGATAAGGGTTTTAATCTTATTTGTTTTAAATTAAGCACAATATCCACAACATCCTCAACTACTCCCTTTATTGTAGAAAATTCATGGTCTACTCCAGCAAATCTAACAGCAGTTATTGAATAACCCTCAAGTGAGGACAATAAAACTCTTCTGAGCGAGTTGCCTATAGTCTGACCGAAGCCTGGCTCTAATGGTTTAAATTCAAAAACACCATAAAAGGCATCAGCCTTTTGTAAAAGAATTTTATCCGGTTTTTGAAAATTTAAAATACTCATTGATATTAATTTAAGTTAAAAAAGAAAGATAGTTCAGCAACACAATAATTAAGTGTTACTTTGAATACAATTCTACAATAAGCTGCTCATTGATATTTTCAGGTATCATCTCTCTTTCAGGTAAAGCCAAATATCTACCTTCCATCTTGTCTCCATTCCATTCGATCCAAGAATAAGACCTTCCATCCTTCTTTGTCTTTGCATTAGTTGTGATTATATCTAGATGCCTAGATTTTCCTCTAACAGATACAACCTGACCAGGTTTAAGGATGTATGAAGGTATGTTTGTCAAAACTCCATCCACTAGAATATGTTTGTGACCCACCAATTGCCTTGCGGCTCTTCTTGTCTTTGCCAAACCCATTCTAAACACTACATTATCTAATCTAGACTCTAATAGCTGAAGAAGAATTTCTCCCGTTTTTCCTGATTTTGCCGAGGCTTTCTCAAATAGGTTCCTAAACTGTCTTTCTAAGACACCATAAGTGTACTTAGCTTTCTGTTTTTCCATTAATTCTAAAGCGTAATCCGTTCTTTGTTTACGCTTTTTCATAAGTCCATGCTGACCTGGAGGATACTTTCTTTTTTCGTAAGCTCTATCGTATCCGAAAATTGGCTCTCCAAAAGCTCTTGCTTTTTTGGTAGTAGGTCCTGTATATCTTGCCATAATTTATGGTATTTTACAATTTTAATTAAACTCTTCTCTTCTTAGGTGGACGACACCCGTTATGCGGTATTGGTGTCACATCCTTAATCTTAGTCACACGGATACCAGCCCCATCAATAGCTCTTATAGCTGACTCTCTCCCAGCCCCAGGTCCTTTAACATAGACCTCTACGCTTCTCAAGCCCGCATCGTGTGCCACTGCAGCAGCGTCAGTAGCAGCTATCTGTGCCGCATAAGGGGTATTCTTTTTAGAACCTCTAAAGCCAGCTTTACCAGCTGATCCCCATGATATAACTTGTCCTGACTTGTTTGTTAAGGAGACAATAATATTATTGAATGATGCGTGGATGAAAGCAATCCCATTAGATTCGACTTTTACTACACGTTTTTTCGTTACTTTTTTACCTTTGGCCATAACTATTTATTATTATCAATTATTTAGTTGCTTTCTTCTTATTAGCGACAGTCTTCTTCTTACCTTTTCTTGTACGAGCATTAGTCTTTGTCTTTTGACCTCTTACTGGAAGACCCTTTCTGTGACGCAATCCTCTATAACAAGCTATATCCATCAAACGCTTTATACTCAATTGTATCTCAGACCTTAGCTCACCTTCTACAGTAAACTCATCCTGTATATACTTTGATATAAACTTTATATTGTCGTCTGTCCAATCATTGACTTTAGTATGCTCTGATACATTAGCAGCATCCAAAATATTTTTTGCTAAACTCGGACCAATACCATATATGTAGGTCAGAGCTATAATTCCTCGTTTGTTTTTAGGTAAATCTACACCTGCTATTCTAGCCATAATATTATTTTAACCTTGTCTTTGTTTAAATTTAGGATTCTTTTTATTAATAACGTAAAGTTTGCCCTTTCTCCTGACAATCTTACAGTCAGCTGAACGCTTCTTAATTGATGCTTGAACTTTCATTTTTAAAGTCTTTATTATTTATACCGATAATTAATTCTTCCTCTTGTCAAATCATAAGGAGACATCTCCACAGCGACTTTATCACCTGGTAGTATTCTGATATAATGCATCCGCATTTTACCTGAAATAGTAGCAGTTATTAAGTGCCCGTTCTCTAATCTTACCCTAAACATCGCATTGGATAATGATTCCTCTATGATTCCATCTAATTTTATTAAGTCTTGTTTTGCCATTTTTTATTTTGGAGCGCAAATATCTAACAATTTATTGAGATATTCAATAAATCTTTATTATTTTTAACAGTTTCGTCTATTATATCGTGATCTGACAATATATCAAATCTATCCTTCCTCACAGCTACACTGTGCTCAAAATGTGCTGATGGTAACCCATCGCGTGTTACTATAGTCCACCCATCACTCAGCTGTTTGACGTTTTTAGTGCCCATATTTACCATTGGTTCTATAGCTATAACGAGACCCTCCTTGATAAGAGGCCCTTTACCCCTTACACCAAAATTTGGTACCTCTGGTGATTCATGCAAATTACGCCCAACACCATGGCCAACCAACTCACGTACAATACCGTAACCATGAACCCTCTCACAGTAATTTTGAATAGAATAACTTATATCTCCTATTCGCATACCCACTCTGGCCTTTTCTATACCTTTGTATAGTGATTCCCGTGTAACTTTTAAAAGATTTTGAACTTTTTCATCTATTTCCACAAAAGAAAAAGTATAAGCTGAATCGCCATAAAATCCATTCAATACAACACCACAATCTATCGATACTATATCTTTAGATGAAAAAATTTTATTAGTCGGGATGCCATGCACTACAGCTTCATTAGATGACATACACAAAGAAGCGGGAAAACCTCTATATCCCTTAAAGCCTGGTACACCACCATGATCCCTTATATATTCCTCAGCTTTTCCATCTACTTCTTTTCCGGTGCCTCCTACTTTTAAGAGGGTACCTACATAAGCTAATGTTTTACTAACCAAAAGGTTACTTTCACGCATTAACTCTATCTCTTCATTTGTTTTATAATATATCATTAAATGAATTACATTCCAGCTCCTATAGTAATACCTCCTGAATTCCTACCTTGAATCCTACCGGATTTTACCAAACCATCATACTTACGCATCAATAAATAACTCTCTATTTGCTGTAAAGTATCCAATATTACACCAACTATAATCAGTAATGAAGTACCTCCAAAGAAAAATGAAAATGCCACATTCACACCAGCAAAAGCTACTATAGCTGGTAAAATTGCTATGATACCTATAAATATCGCACCTGGCAATGTTATTCTCGTTGTAAGTGTATCTATATAATCTTGTGTATCTTGACCAGGCTTTATACCAGGTATAAATGAGTTCATTCTCTTCAAATATTCAGCATATTGTTGAGGGTTAACTATTAAAGCTGTATAAACATATGTAAATATCACTATCAAAATGAAAAATATGATATTGTATGGAGCCGAAAACGGATCATTTAATTTGATTAATAAATTGCTTTCCACACCAGCTGACCCAGTGGCCCATTGCGCAGCTGTCAGAGGTAAAAACATGATAGCTTGTGCAAATATAATAGGCATTACACCTGCGGCACTGACCTTCAAATTAATAAAGTCATTAGCTGATGCTCCCATTTGTCCACCAGCTCTCCCTACCATTCTTTTAGCGGCCTGAATAGGAATTTTCCTAACGGCTTGTACTACCATTATAGTCGCTATAACTACAAAAAATAATAATATTAATTCTACAATTAAAAATATCCATTGATTTCTACCTATCTGTCCAGATATCTCAGCTATAAATGATTGAGGTAAACTTGCTATAATTCCAATCATTATCAAAAGAGAAATACCATTTCCAATACCTCTATCAGTAATCTTCTCACCCAGCCACATACAAAATATAGTTCCAGCCGATAGTGTTATCATATTACTCAACCAAAATACTGTTTCAGGAATACTAGGGTCAATGGCTCCTTGACTTTTAATCATCAATAAGTAACCTGAACCCTGAACTAATGTTATCAACAGTGTGAGGAATCGAGTAATCTGATTAATTTTCTTTCTACCCGACTCACCCTCTCTTTGCTGCAACTTCTGAAAGTAAGGTACAGCAAATCCTAACAATTGCACAATGATGGATGCAGTAATGTAAGGCATGATACCTAATGCAAAAATACTACCCTTATTGAATGCGCCTCCTGTGAATGCATTGATCAAACCTAATAAGTCTTTAGCTGTTTGACCACTTGTTGCAGCTTCTAAAACTGAAGCATTCACACCCGGAAGAACCACGTGTGAACCTAGCCTAAAAATCGCTAAAATCAAAAGAGTAAAAAGAATCTTTTCTTGAAGCTCCTTAATACTCCAGATATTTTTTAATGTTTCTATAAACTTTTTCATGACTTATTTTTAGACATTTACAGTACCGCCAGCTGCTTCTATCTTTGCCTTTGCAGATGCAGATATGGCATCAACGCTTACTGTTAGTTTAGCGGTAATATCACCATTGCCCAATACCTTTACTTTTTCACCTCTATTAATAATACCCTCATTGTAAAGAGCTATCTTACTTATCTCAGTAATACCATAATTATCATGTATCTCCTGAAGCCTAGCTACATTTATAGCTGTATAAGTAATATTATTGATATTTTTGAATCCACGTTTAGGTAATCTCATTTGCAAAGGCATCTGACCACCTTCGAAAGCTCTTTTTGACTTGTATCCGCTTCTTGATTTAGCTCCCTTATGACCTTTAGTTGAAGTTCCACCTCTACCCGAGCCTTCACCACGACCTATACGACCTTTCTCCTTATTTACAGATCCTTTTGCGGGAGTCAAATTATGCAAATTCATTTTATTAATTTTATATTATTTTAAAAATCTTAACACTCTTCTACTGTTACTAAATGTCTAACTTTTGCAATCATACCCGCAATCTGCGGATTCAAATCTTTAGTTACAGTTTGATTTAATTTTCGCAGACCCAAAGCCTCGATCGTAGCTTTTTGTCTCTTACTTCTATCAATTATACTTTTTACCTGTGTTATTTTTATCTGACCCATTTTATTGGAATTTTAATATTTATCCTTTAAACACTTTATCTACACTCACGCCTCTATCTTTTGCTATCTCATAGGCATTTCTCATTTTGGATAGTGCATCAATAGTAGCTTTAACAACATTATGTGGATTAGAAGAGCCCTGCGATTTCGCCAATACGTTATGTACACCGGCCATTTCCAAAACTGCGCGCATCGCTCCACCAGCTATTACTCCTGTACCATCAGCAGCTGGCTTGATTAAAACCTTTCCAGCACCATACTTACCTTTTTGCTCATGCGGTACAGTACCTTTATGTAAGGAAACCTTTACCATGTTTTTCTTTGCATCTTCTACCGCTTTCTGTATAGATTGAGAGACATCGAGTGCTTTTCCTAAACCATGACCTATAGAACCGTTTCCGTCACCTACCACTACAAGAGCTGAGAAACTAAACGTACGACCACCTTTAGTTACTTTAGCCACTCGAGATAAGTTAACTAATTTTTCTTTTATTTCAGTTTCGCCCTGCGAGGCGTTAAATGTTGTTGACATATCTTTAATTTTTTAGAATATTAGACCGCCTTCTCTAGCACCTTCAGCCAAAGATTTAACTCTACCGTGATATAAATTACCCCCTCTGTCAAAAACCACTGCGGATATATTTTTTGACTTGGCATTTTCCGCTATCTTTTTACCCACTTCCTTAGCGACCTCAACTTTCGGTCCAGATAAATTCATTCCCTTTGAGCTAGCACTTGCTAAAGTAACACCATTTACATCGTCAATCAATTGACAATATATTTGCTTATTACTTCTATATACAGATAATCTCGGCCTTTCATTAGTACCATTGACTTTCTTGCGAATTCTGTATCTGACTCTTGTCCTATTATATAATTTATTATCCATTTCTTATGTCTTTGGATGATGATTTACTTTTTACCAGATGTTTTACCAGCTTTTCTTCTGACTATTTCACCTTTGAACTTAATACCTTTTCCTTTATACGGCTCAGGCTTCCTGAATGCTCTTATTTTTGCACAAACCTGCCCAATAAGCTGCTTATCAGTACCTTCTATTATTATAGTAGGAGCCTCTCCTTTGTCCATTTTAGTTGTCAGATTGAGCTCTTCAGGAATAGCAAAATATATTGGGTGCGAATATCCTACAGTTAACTCTAACCTATTTCCTGTATTAGCCACTCTGTATCCCACACCTATCAATTCCATAGTCTTAGTGTAACCTTCAGATACGCCTATTACCATATTATTTATAAGAGCACGAGACAAACCATGAGCTTCACGATGCCTTTTTTGCTCTGTAGGTCTTTCAACACTTAGAGATCCGTCCTCGATTTTTACTGTAAAATCGGGATGAATTTTTTCAGTAAGAGTTCCTTTAGGTCCCTTTACTGTAACCACGTTCCCCTTGCTTAAATCTATCGTAACTCCAGAAGGAACATTAACTATCGCTTTACCAACTCTTGACATGACTAAAATCTTAAAAATTAATTAATATACGTAACACAATACCTCACCACCAACATTCGCTTCCCTTGCCTTTTTGTCGGTCATCAGCCCCTTAGATGTTGATACTATCGCTATACCTAAACCATTTATGATTTTTGGCATTTCTTTGGCAGATGAATACTGTCTTAAACCTGACCTTGATATACGTCCCAATTGTCTTATAACCGGCTTTTTGGTAACTGAATCATATTTTAAGGCAATACTAATAGTACCTTGAGGACCTTCATTGTCATCAAACTTATACTTTAATATATAACCTTGATCATAAAGTATCTCAGTCATTGACTTCTTAAGATTTGATGAAGGTATTTCTACTACTGCATGACCTGCAGCTTGCGCATTTCTTATTCTTGTAAGATAATCTGCAATTGGATCTGTTACTACCATTGTTATATAAAATATTCTTTATTCAAATTAAAATTTACCAACTAGCTTTAGTTATTCCAGGTATTAAACCCTCATTAGCCATCTTTCTAAACATTACCCTGTTAATACCAAACCTTCTCATGTACCCTTTTGGCCTCCCTGTCAGTTTACACCTATTGTGCAACCTTACTTTTGAGGAATTTTTAGGCAACTTGTCTAAAGCCTCATAGTCTCCCTCTTCCTTTAACTTTTTACGACGATCAGCATACTTGGCCACTAATCTTTCTCTTTTTATTTCCCTTGCTATAATGGATTTTCTAGCCATAATATTTTAGTTATTCTGATTTTTGAAAGGTAATCCCAATTCTTTTAATAAGGCATATGCTTCGGCATCTGTTTTTGCTGTTGTTACAAATGTTACATCCATACCTGTAATCTTATTGATCTTATCAATATCTATTTCGGGAAATATGATCTGCTCAGTTATTCCTAAAGAATAATTACCACGACCGTCAAAACCTTTATCATTGATACCTTTGAAGTCTCTAACACGTGGTAGAGATACTGTAACAAATCTATCCAAAAACTCATACATCTTTCTGTCTCTCAAAGTTACTTTAGCACCTATTGGCATGAATTCACGTAACTTGAAGTTAGACACTGACTTTTTAGCTATTGTAGCTACGGCCTTTTGACCAGAAATCATTGTCATCTCTGCTACTGCATTATCCACCAACTTTTTGTCTTGCGTGGCACTACCAACACCCTGATTCAAAACGATTTTCGTTAATCTTGGTACTTGCATTACTGACTTATAGCTAAATTGCTCATTAAGTCTAGAAACTATCTCGTCTCTGTATTTTGTTTTAAGTCTAGGAATATAACTCATTACTTAATAATTTCTCCTGATTTTTTAGAATATCTAACAGACTTACCATCCACTACCTTTCTACCTATTCTTGTAGGCTCGCCAGTTTTAGGGTCTATTAGCTTAAGATTTGAAATATGCAATGGAGCTTCCATCTCATTTATACCTCCTGGATTGTCTTGTGTGGCTTTGATATGCTTTTTTACCATATTTACACCATCTACAATGGCCCTATTCTCCTTGGTTAGCACTAACTTCACCTCACCCGATTCACCTTTATTGGATCCGGCTATCACCATTACTTTATCACCTTTTTTTATGCCTAATTTAGGCGCAAAACGTTTAGTTGGCATATCTTGATATTTTTCTTATTAGAGCACCTCAGGTGCTAATGAAACAATTCTCATATAATCCTTGTCTCTCAATTCTCTAGCTACTGGGCCAAATATACGAGAGCCTCTTGGGTCACCGGCTGCGTTTAATAAAACACAAGCATTATCATCAAATCTGATGTAAGAACCATCTTTTCTTCTTATTTCTTTAGCCGTTCTTACAACCACAGCTTTAGTTACAGTACCTTTTTTGATACCTGTAGGTGTCGCTGACTTTACTGAAACTACAATCACATCACCTACGGAAGCATATCTTCTTTTAGTACCACCTAATACACGAATGCATAAGACTTCTTTTGCTCCACTATTATCTGCAACCTTTAACCTTGATTCTTGCTGGATCATGACTATTAATTTTAATTATTTTGCTTTTTCTAATATTTCAACAAGCCTCCAACTCTTATTTTTGCTAAGAGGTCTCGTTTCAGTAATCTTAACGGTATCGCCAATCTGACATTCATTCTTCTCATCATGAGCAAAGAATTTCTTTGATTTCTTTACGAATTTACCGTATATTGGGTGCTTAAGCTTTCTTTCTATGAGCACTGTGATGGTTTTTTCCATCTTATTGCTAGCTACAACACCAATCCTTGTTTTATTTAAACCGTAAGCCATAGGACTATTTTTTACTTATTTACTTTCTTCTTGATCTAATTTTCGACCTTTTTGCTATTTGCTCAGGTGTCATTGCACTCAATTCACGTGCTCTCAACTCTGTTTGCAATCTAGCAATTTCTTTTTTCATCAACCTCAGTTGACCAGGATCTCCTAAACCTTTTGACTTATGGTCAAAAGCCATCCTATTTAAATCTGACTTAGCAGACTGTAACTCTTCTTGAATGGCCTCTACTGCCATGCTCTGAAGTTCTATATATCTTTTTGTTGCCATCACTTAGATTTATTTATTCTTTATAATCAGCTCTTACCACTGTTGTTGTTTGAACGGGCAACTTTTGAGCTGCCAGTCTTAGTGCTTCTTTAGCTACTGCATAGGGTACCCCATCTATCTCAAACATTATACGACCTGGCTTCACTACTGCTACCCAATGATCTAATGCTCCCTTACCCTTTCCCATACGTACTTCAGCAGGCTTTCTAGTTATAGGCTTATCCGGAAATATTCTTATCCAAACTTTACCCTCTCTCTTCATGTAACGAGTCATTGCAATACGCGCAGACTCTAGCTGCCTGTTTGTAATTCTCCCTATATCAAGAGATTTAAGTGCAAATGATCCAAAAGAAATAGTACTACCTTTTATAGCTATACCCTTTGACGGCATCTTATGTTGTTTCCTATATTTTGTTCTTTTTGGTTGTAACATGTTTAAAATATTTTTTTAACTTTTTGACCTGAAGGCCTTTTAAAGCTAATTAATTATTTAAATAAAATTAATTATTTTCTTGGTCCTCTATCTCTTCTTTCTTTACTTCTGTCGCCTCTACCACCTCTGTCATTCCTGTCTGGTCGATCTCCACCTCTCCTATCTCTGTCATTTCCCGCTGCCTTAGCTGAGTTACTATTTGTAACGGCATTTGGCGATAAATCTACTTTCTCTAATATTTCTCCTTTACAGATCCAAACCTTAACACCTATTTTTCCATAAACAGTAAGTGCCTCAGCTAGAGCATAATCTATATCTGCCCTGAAAGTATGAAGCGGTGTCCTTCCATCTTTAAACTCTTCGCTACGTGCCATTTCCGCACCATTTAATCTACCACCTACACGTACCTTAATACCCTCCGCACCAGCTCTCATAGCCGACTGGATAGCCATTTTGATGGCTCTTTTATAGTTGACCCTAGATTCTATTTGCCTTGCAATTGTATCTCCTACAATAGCGGCATCAATCTCGGGTTTACGAATCTCAATAATATTTATCTGGACATCCTTTCCTGTAAACATTTTTACTTCCTCCTTAATCCTATCAACTTCCTGTCCACCTTTACCAATAATAATACCAGGTCTTGCAGTGTGAATTGTAACTGTAATTCTTCTAAGGGTACGTTCAATAACTATTTTAGAAATACCTCCTTTGCTAATCCTAGCTCTAAGATACTGTCTTATCTTCTCATCTTCGACCACCTTTGCACCGAAATCTTTGCCCCCAAACCAACTAGAATCCCATCCTCTTATGATGCCTAATCTGTTACCTATTGGATTTGTCTTCTGACCCATTTACTGAATATTTAATTTTGATATATTATTCTTCTAATTTTATCTTATTGTCCACCACAAGCGTGACATGGTTCATTCTCTTGCGTATCCTGTTGGCTCTACCATGTGGTGCTGGACGAAACCTCTTTAATGATGTTCCACCGTCTACAAAAGCTGTTTTTATATAAAGATTGAAATCTTCAGGGCTTTCAGATGATTTTACTGACCAATTTGCAATTGCTGATAAAACCAACTTTTGTAACCAAATAGCTGCTTCCTTATTAGTATACTTCAAAAGGTTTAAAGCCTCATCAACAGACTTTCCCCTAATATTATCCACTACCAAACGCATCTTTCGCGCTGACATAGGAACATTTCTTAACATTGCTTTTCCTTCCATCTTTTTATTATTAAAAAGTTGCTAATTTTTATTATTTTTTACCTCCATGACCTTTGAAGGTCCTAGTTAAAGAAAATTCACCTAACTTATGTCCTACCATATTCTCAGTTACAAAAACGGGAACAAACGTTTTACCATTATGAACAGCTATAGTCTGACCTATCATGTCAGGGATAATCATCGAAGCCCTTGACCAAGTTTTAATAACTCCTTTTTTCTGACTTGCGTTGGCCTGCTCTACCTTTTTAAGCAATTTATGATATACATAAGGGCCTTTCTTTATTGATCTTGCCATTTTCTGTTATTTCTTACGTTTAGAAATGATTAATTTTGAAGATGCTTTTTTAGTATTTCTGGTCTTTTGTCCTTTAGCCATAATACCTGTTCTAGAACGTGGGTGACCTCCTGATGAACGGCCCTCACCACCACCCATCGGGTGATCCACTGGGTTCATCGCCACACCTCTTACTCTAGACCTCTTACCTAACCATCTAGTCTTACCCGCTTTACCAATCACCTCTAAACCATGATCTGGGTTTGACGCCCTACCTATTACCGCTTTGCATGTCAATAATATCCTTCTTACCTCTCCTGATGGTAATTTTATGATAGCGTATTTACCTTCGCGTCCCATTAGTGTACCATAAGTACCTGCACTTCTTGCTAAAGCTGCACCTTTACCCGGCTGCATTTCTATAGAATGTATATCAGCTCCCAGAGGCACAGCAGATAAGAACATAGCATGACCTACGTCTGGAGTAGCTGTTTTACCAGCTAAAATAACATCACCAACCTTAATTTTATCAGGTGCTATGATATATCTCTTTTCACCATCTGCATAAGTCAACAAAGCTATGAATGCTGATCTATTTGGATCATATTCAATAGTAGAAACTTTAGCTGGTATATCCTCCTTGTCTCTTTTGAAATCAATGATTCTATACTTCCCTTTGTGTCCACCGCCTATTTGACGCATAGTCATTTTACCAGTCTTATTACGACCTCCTGACTTACTTAAACCCACTGTTAGTGGCTTATAAGGTGTATCAGTGGTCAGCTCAGCATAGTCAACATTGACTTTTTGTCTGAGACCTGGTGTTATTGGATTAAATTTTTTAATTCCCATTATTATCTAGGATTTATTTTATTTTTTTAACTTATTCTTCCGTACTTCCGTAAATATCTAACTCTTCACCGTCAGCTATCTTAACATAAGCCTTTTTATAAGCAGACTTAGTACCTTTTAATACTCCAGAACGTGTATTTCTGGTTTTGACTTTTACTGGCATATTCACTGTATTTACTTCTACCACATTAGTAGTAAACATAGCCTCGACAGCATTTTTTATCTCAATTTTATTAGCCTTTCTATCCACTACGAATGTATAAACATTATTCTTAGCTGTAAGTCTTTCTGACTTTTCGGAAATTACTGGCTTTTTAAGTATATTCTTAGACATCTGATTTTATTTAAGCTTGTTCAGGAACTAATTGACTTATAGAATTTTCTGACATGATGATAACATCTGCCTTTAACAACTGATAAGTATTGGTTTCATTTATACATTGTACAGTAGCTCCAGGAATATTTCTACCTGAAAGATAAACATTCTTATTATTCTCAGATGTGAGTAACAAAGATTTTCCAGCTACCTTTAGATCACTTAACATTTTGATAAAGTTCTTAGTATTAGGTGTCTCCATATTAAAGTCCTCTACAATTATTATGCCTCCTTTAGACGCTTTGTCTGAAAGTGCAGAATTTCTAGCTAATTCTTTCACCTTTTTGTTAACTTTAAAGTCATAATCTCTTGGTTTAGGACCAAAAACTCTACCACCACCTCTAAACAAAGGAGACTTCATAGAACCTGCCCTTGCTGTACCTGTACCTTTTTGCTTTTTCAGCTTCTTGGTCGTACGCGCTATCTCCCACTTCTCTTTAGCCTTATGTGTTCCTTGACGCTGTGCAGCATTATACTGCTTCACTGCTAAATAAACAGCATGCGCGTTGGGCTCTATCCCAAATATATCCACTGGTAGCTCTATAGATCTACCTGTCGTTTGCCCTTGAATATTTAATACATCGAGTTTCATACGCCTTACTTTTCAATGATTACAAATGAACCCTTATGCCCTGGCACCGAACCTTGTACTAAGATTAAGTTTTGCTCAGGCAAAAGTTTTACAATTTTTAAATTTTTTGTCTTCACACGCTCGCCGCCCATTCTTCCAGCCATTCTCAGACCTTTAGCAACCTTTGAAGGCCAGGCAGACGCTCCAATAGATCCAGGCGCTCTCAACCTGTTGTGTTGACCTAGCGTTGCTTGACCAACTCCAGCAAAACCATGTCTTTTGACAACACCCTGAAATCCCTTTCCTTTTGAAGTACCAACAGCACTAATTTTGTCTCCTTCGTTAAAAATCTCTGTTATAGAAATCTCATCTCCGAGCTTCTTATCCAAAGTATAATTTCTGAATTCAACCAATTTTTGTTTTGGATCAGTACCCGCCTTCTCAAAGTGTCCCATCATAGGCTTTGTTGTATTTTTGGCTTTAGCACTACCATATCCTAACTGAATAGCATCATAGCCATCAGTTTCATTTGTTTTCACCTGAGTGACAACATTTGGAACAGATTCGATAACAGTCACAGCAATATTCTTGCCGGTGCTATCGAAAATGCTTGTCATACCGACTTTCTTTCCGATTAATCCGTTCATGATTAAATTTTTAAGAAATAAGCTAAGACTAGCAAGTCTATAACTTATATTTTTACTTCAGAAACTATTTTTTTAAATTATAATCCAGTGTGATTATGTGAGCTTAACCTGGATATCTACACCACTTGGAAGTTCCAACTTAGATAATGCATCTACAGTCTTTTGTGTGGGAGTAAAAATCTCGATTAAGCGTTTGTGGGTCCTCAACTGAAACTGCTCACGAGATTTTTTATTTACGTGCGGGGAACGCAATACTGTAAATATTTCTTTCTCTGTTGGCAGCGGAATCGGACCGGAAACAACAGCACCACTGTTTTTTACCGTCTTTACAATCTTTTCAGTACTTTTATCTACTAAATTGTGATCGTATGAACGGAGTTTTATCCTTATTTTCTGATTCATAACCTAATTATTATTATTCTCTTATTTGTAAGAGGCCGCAAAGGTAAAACATTATTGCAACATTACAAAACTTTTTTAAATATTTTTTTTAAAAAAAGCACACTCCTTCGAGTGTGCGTGTTATTTATTAATCTTTTGGCAAATTAGCTTTAGATATCACCTCATCAGCAATACCCTTAGGCGCTGGTGAAAAATGACTAAATTCCATACTACTGCTAGCTCTTCCTGATGTTATCGTACGCAATTGCGTCACATAACCAAACATTTCCGCTAATGGAACTTCAGCTGAAATAGCCACAGCGCCACCCATACGTGTTTCCTGTCCCTTTGGCAATCCTCTCCTACGGTTAAGGTCACCAATCACAGAACCAACATACTCCTCTGGAGATACTATCTCTAATTTCATGATAGGCTCAAGCAATACAGGCGCACACATTTTGGCAGCTGATCTGAACCCCTCTTTTGCACAAAGCTCGAACGCAAGTGGCTTAGAATCCACTGGGTGCGTCTGACCATCATAGATACGCACTTTCATACTGTCTATGTTGTAACCCGCTAAGATACCATTATTCATCATCGAATTGAATCCTTTGACGATTGAAGCAAAGTATTCTTTTGGTATAGATCCTCCGAAAATGTCATTGACAAATTGTAACTTCGTCTTACCACTCTTGAAATCATCTGATTGTAAAAACGCTTCATCAGCTGGGCCTAACTCAAATGACATCTGAGCAAATAAACCCGAACCACCTGATTGCTTTTTCAATCTTTCTGTGTGCTCTACTGAAGCTGTCAAAGCTTCTTTATAATTTACCTGAGGTGCTCCCTCGTTAACTTCTACCTTAAATTCTCTTCTAAGACGATCTACGATGATTTCCAAGTGAAGCTCACCCATTCCACTGATGACAGTTTGATTGGTATCTTCATCATATCTTACTCTGAACGTAGGATCTTCTTCAGCTAACTTCCCTAAAGCCATACCTAACTTATCTAAGTCTTTTTGTGTCTTAGGCTCTATAGCTAAACCGATAACTGGCTCTGGAAATACCATTGATTCTAATACAATAGGATGATTTTCATCACACAATGTATCTCCAGTACGTAAGTCCTTAAATCCTACACCTGCAGCAATATCT
>DAIPYV010000044.1:0-22000 GCA_036782555.1 Saprospiraceae bacterium | reverse complement strand
TGGGCTTTTGTTTGTTCTCAAAGCAACCCCAAAAACTCCAGAATGCCATAAGCCAAATGATATTTTTCACAAATAATGGTATTGTCAGAACAAAAATAAATAAAATAATTTAATTTTGCCATTTTAAAGGAACATCTTTATGAATATTTTTTTGATTGGAATGCCAGGAAGTGGAAAAACAACCGTTTCCAATCTTTTAGCTAAACAACTTGGTTTCCAAGCTTATGATACAGATGAGCTTATCAAGGCTGGACAAAAAAAAAGTATTTCTGAAATTTTTGCGTCAGATGGTGAAGAATATTTTAGGTGTTTAGAGCACGATTTATTATGCCATTGGCCATATTTTAACTGTGTGGTGGCCACTGGAGGAGGTATGCCTTGTTTTTATGATAACTTAGATCTAATGCACTACAATGGAAAAACCGTTTACCTCGAAGCTTCTACAGCTGCGATAATCAATAGGTTAAGGGGTGATAGTACACGCCCATTATTAATAGGCAAAAACGATATACAACTTATAAAATGGGTCGAGGAGACTTTACAACAAAGAAAACCTTACTATGAGCATAATACGCTTACTGTCGATGCTAATCAATCCGCTGAGGATGTGGTCAATGCTATCTTAAAGCATATGCCGGAATTAAAAGATGAATGTTAAAGTGATAAATCGCTTTATTGGAGATTTCAATCGAAGTGCCAGTCATTATGACTTTGCAAACTCAAATCTATAATTTGTGCTTTATATTTACAAATGTAAGCCATCTAGCTATAAGAAATCTTATGGTTGTTTTGCTTATTTTCTATTTGAAATTTTCAACATAATGTCGATTCTAATCTTTCTATTTTTATCATAAAACGAAACCTAATTGTTGATTTTACAAACAAACATACAATGATTAGATAACTGACGAAGTATCAAATTTTTAACAGGTGGACTCATTGAATGATTAAAGTAAAAATTACAAATTTAAAAAAAAGTGATTTAAGCCAACATATATCCAATGATTTTGGTTTACAAACAAATAAATCAGAAATCAAATCACAATCACAATGAAATTTTTATCCATACTCAAACAAAACATCATCTCATTTTTAGTGAGTCTAATGTTAGTCCCGTCGATCAGTCATAGTCAAGGTCGCTCTCTTAACCCAGACACAGCTGTTATGACACAGCACAGTGTCAAAATCAATGGAAATCTCATCCAATATACCGCCAAGACAGGTACACAACCTGTCTGGAATGATATGGGCGAAAAAGTGGCTTATTGTCACTACACTTATTACAGTAGAGATAATGTAAAAAATCGTGATGAAAGACCATTGTTGATATCGTTTAATGGAGGCCCAGGCTCGGGATCAGTGTGGATGCATTTGGCATATACTGGGCCTAGGATTTTGAATATTGATGATGAAGGATATCCTGTACAACCTTATGGGTACAGAGAAAATCCCTACTCAGTGCTGGATGCAGCCGACATACTATATGTAAATCCCGTCAATACAGGGTTTTCAAGAACTATCCCATTAGATGGCAAAGATGTAGATAAAGCCAAGTTTTTTGGCATCAATGCGGATATTAAGTACCTAGCGGAATGGATTAATACCTTTGTGACCAGACATAATCGATGGCCATCACCTAAATTTTTAATAGGGGAGAGCTATGGAGGTACAAGGGTTTCTGGCTTGGCATTGGAATTGCAAAACAAACAGTGGATGTACATCAATGGTGTCATTTTGGTATCACCAGCAGATTATAAAGTCATAAGAATGGATAATGCTGTGAGTGATGCACTCAACGTTCCTTACTTTTCGGCCACAGCTTGGCACCACAAGGAACTACCTCCAGCACTGCAAAACAAAGATTTACTAGAAGTACTGGACGAAGTTGAGGCTTTTACTGTCAATGAATTAATTCCTGTACTCGTCAAAGGAGGTTTTATAGATAAAGAAGAAAAAGATAAAACGGCTTCCCGATTGGAATATTACACGGGATTGAGCAAAAATCATTTTCTTGAAAATAATCTGTCTGTATCGCCGGCCTATTTTTGGAAACACTTGCTCAAAGATAGTAAAGGATATAACGTGGGCCGATTAGATTCAAGATATTTAGGTATAGACAAAACTTTGAGCGGTGTATCTCCTGATTATAGCGCAGAGTTGACATCTTGGCTACATTCATTTACCCCAGCTATCAATCATTATTTTAAAAACGAGCTCAATCTTCATACGGATGTTAAGTACAATATGTTTGGACCTGTCCAGCCTTGGAATAATGAAAATGATAATACACGAGACAATTTGCGTCAGGCGATGGCTCAAAATCCTTATTTGAAAGTACTGTTCCAGTCTGGATATTATGATGGAGCCACGACTTATTTCAATGCGAAATACACTATGTGGCAGATAGATCCAAGTGGTCGCATGAAAGACAGATTTGATTTTAAAGGTTATAGAAGTGGTCATATGATGTACTTGAGGAGAGAAGACCTCAAAGCTTCCAATGATGATTTAAGGCAATTTATTTTTGGTGCTTTGGCCAATGGCAAATCAGCAAAATATGAATAGTCAATCCAGAGTGGTTTTTTTTTTGTATTATTTATTTGTGAACAACCTCTAAAAATACTATCTTTGCGGGCTAAAATCTAATTATGTATCCCATAGATAAGGATATTTTGCATCAATTCATTATACAAGCATTGGATGAAGATGTCAAAGACGGTGACCATACCTCATTGGCTTGTATCCAATCTAATGCCAGAAGTAAAGCGAGGTTATTGGTAAAAGCGGATGGTGTTTTGGCGGGAGTTCAGATAGCTGAAGCCATTTTCAAGCATGTGGACCCTACAGCCACAATAGATGTAAAAATCCAAGATGGGGATGATATTAGATATGGTGATGAGGCTTTTTTTGTAGAATGTAATTCACAAGCGTTACTCAAAGCGGAAAGATTAGTTCTCAATACGATGCAAAGATTGAGCGGTACCGCCACTTTGGCTAGTCGGTTTGCCTTTGAAGTTGAAGATTTACCCGTTAAAATATTGGATACGCGCAAGACGACCCCACTGATGCGTTTTCTAGAAAAATGGGCCGTTAAAGTCGGTGGATGTGAAAATTATAGGATAGGACTTTACGATTGGATCATGATAAAGGACAATCATGTAGATGCTTGTGGGTCTCATGCAGCGGCTATTCAAAGAGTTCACCAATATTTAAAAGATAACAATAAAGATTTAGGTATTACAGTTGAAGTACGCAATTTAGTAGAGCTTCAAGAAGTTTTAGATTGCGGGGGTATAACGCGCATTATGTTAGACAATTTTGAATTGCCCATTCTAACAGAGGCGGTTGCTCATGTCAATAAGCGCTATGAGACAGAAGCTTCAGGTGGTGTTAATTTACAGACTGTCCGAAAGATAGCTGAAACAGGCGTAGACTATATCTCTGTGGGCGCTTTGACACATTCTGCAGGTACATTAGATTTAAGTCTTAAAGTGATAAAATAAGATATGGATTCTAAACTTGAGCGTATTTTACACTATTTTGCTGAAACTACTTTGCCTATAATGGTGTCCGAGGATTATTTAGATGAATACGAAAGTCTCAACTCACCATTCCCTCAGGTTTTTATTGATGAAGTTCTGACTGAGTGGGAAACTGAGATAGACGAATTCACTGAGTTCACACCTTGTTTTAAGTTACCAGCTCAAGATAATTTCTACGCGGTAGTTTATTGGAAAGGAGGTTTGCTCAGATATGATTTTGTCATAGTGACATTGGATAAAAAAGGCCAACTCATCAATAGAAAATCAATAGCCAATACCTTAGTGACTGAAAATATCATTAAAAAATCAATAGCTTCTATTGAACCAGACTTAATTATCAATATTATAGCTGGTCAAACGCTGGATGGGGAAGAGTATGATGCTTCGATGTCCAAGTCATTCGCTATGGAAATTCTACCTAATGGGCATGTGATATTTAGTATGGAGTAAAAGAAAAAATCTCAATCCCTCCCCATTTTTTAGACCAAACCCGCTCTTTCCATCTGATAATACTCTCTAAAAGTAATCATACGCTGTTGTGATTCATCCCACAACTTATTTGAAGCCAACTTGAGCGATTCCCAAAAGGTGATGGTGGTGACGTAATCATTTATCCATTTATTTTCTGAAAGTGCCTTTTGTAGATTGTAATTGGGGATAGCTGGATTAAGGTGGTGTATATGATGAATACCAATATTTCCAGTCAACCAATTAAATACTTTAGGGACTTTGTAATAGGTGCTACCACGAATTGCAGCTGTTAAATAATCCCATTTGTCACGCCATTGTTTATAGGCCTCTTCGTGTTGATGTTGTACATAAAAGAACCAAATAGCTATAACTGAAAATATAACCACTATCGTCAAATGTGTCATGAAGAATTTGTACCAACCTAAAAAGTAGCCCAAAGTCAAGAAAATACACAATAAAACTAGGTTGTTAAGCCATAATCTCACTTTTTCATTTTTGAATACATCCAAATCTATAGAAGGTATTCTGTTGTGTATCAATACATAGTAAATTGGCCCTAAGACAAACATCACACCTATAGATCTATAAATTCTATATTTAAATTTGCCCCAAGGAGAGAGATTTTTATATTCTGATACCGTCAACGTATTAATGTCTCCAATATCCCTTATTTCTAACTGCCCGTTGTGTGAGTGATGTATGTGATGCGACTTAGCCCAATAATGATAGGGAATGGAGCTAAAAATACTGCACACATACCCAACGATATTTCTCGCAGTAGTGTTGGATAAAAATGTTCTGTGGCCACAATCGTGTTGAATTATAAAAATTCTCACTAAAAAAAATGCATTGATAATACCTAATCCAAAAGTTATCCAATAACTATAGTCTAATGAAATATACATTAGAATCCATATTGCTATAAATGGAATAAATGAGTTGAGTATTTGGATGGTGGCTTTTGATTTCGAAGTTTGGGTATACTTTGAAAACCCCTTGATAAGACTACGGTCGATTTTGATATTCTCCACTAAAAAGATGTTTTGGTTAAACTACGTTGCAAAGGTAGGTAAAATAAGTTAATATAAAAACATGATTTTGGTCAATGTTTTAAGATTTTTGTTAATGCTAAGACAGCGTATCTATAGAAACCACCTTATCAAAAATAACTCTACCTTTTTCATTGCGCATAATAGAACCACAAGCGACTTCAAGATCATGCTCAAAATAAAGGAAGTGCTTACCATCAGTGGCTCTTTCATGCAAAGCATTTTTTTCTTTAAGAGTTTCTAAAGGTTTCATATCATAAGCCATGATGTAAGGCATTTGCACATGATTATGGGATGGAATAAGGTCAGCACAATATATTAAGGTATTGCCAGAAGGTAATTGTATATAAGGCAGCATCATGGCCTCTGTATGTCCATACACAAAGCTAACTTGGATATTTTCAGAAAAAGAAATACCTTCCTGCACGTCAATAAATTTTAGAATGCCCATCTCTTTTAATGGAACAAAATTTTCTTTTAAAAATGATGCAGCTTCTCTAGGATTAGCATCATAGGCCCATTTGTAATGCACTTCATTGGACCAATAAGTAGCATTAGGGAATACAGGCACGGTTTTACCTTGACTGTCATATTTGAGAGCTCCTCCTACATGGTCAAAGTGAAAGTGTGTTAAAAATACATCCGTAATATCTCCACATGTCATACTTATTCGTTGAAGGGCTTCTTCAAAATCTAATTCATCATGAGGATAAAAATGACTTTTAAATTTTTCACCTTGTTTATTGCCAGCTCCTGTATCTATTAATATTTTTCTGTCTCCATCTACTACGAGAAGGCACCTGAGCTGCCACGTACACATATTGTTTTCGTCAGATGGATTCAGTTTATTCCACATGCTTTTGGGTACGACACCAAACATCGCACCTCCATCTAACTTAAATTTTCCTACTTCTAATGTGTGTAATCTCATTTATTTTATCTTTAAAAAAAAATCAAAATCCTATGCTCTTTTTATCTAGTGATTTCAATTCCCTTCCTAATTGAATCATTTGAATAGCTGTGAGTGCTGCTTCTATACCTTTGTTGCCATGTATGCCTCCAGCTCTGTCCAAAGCTTGTTGCTTATTATTTGGTGTCAAAACACCAAAAATAACTGGTTTGCCAGAACTTACGGATAAAGTCATGATACCCATAGCTACTGAGTTGTTGATGTATTCATCATGTTGTGTTTCACCCTTTATAACACAGCCTATACAGATGATAGCATCAAAATTTTTCTTAGCCAATAACATTTTTGCACCTGTCGGTAATTCGAAAGCTCCGGGAACTATAATTTGTGTGATGTCCTCATGAGAAACACCGTACTGTTCTAGCGTTTTTAAACACCCATCACGTAAAGCAAATGTAATGTCCTCATTCCATTGTGCTGTGACGATGCCTATTTTGGCATTTTCTAATTTTTCTATTGTAACGAAGCTATTATCTGAGAGATTTTTGTCTTTTGACGACATAATAAAATTTAGGTTTATGTAATAAAAAAGGCAAGAATGAAACACATTCTTGCCTTATAAGTTTAATTATTGGATAGTAAAAACCAAAAATTATTTTAATCTCTCTAGTAATTTCTCTGCATTAGCATACTCATTGCTATCTACATAATCATTAGTTATTTTCTCTAGGTACTTGATAGCTTCATCAACTTTGCCTTCAGAATGGTATAGTATAGCTAATTTGTAACTAAAGAATGATGCTAGAAACTCATTGTCACTATCAGCTACTTTTTTATAAAGGCTGACAGCTTTATCTTTGTCTCCTGTTTCTGCATAAGCATCACCCAATGCACCCGTTTTAGATAGGGCAGTGACATCATCTTTCGCAGAATATTTGTTTAAATACTCTATAGCTTCGTCATATTTTCCCAGATTTAAATATGATATTCCCGCATAGTATTTTGCTAAGTTCGCAGTTTTTGTACCACTATAATTGTCAATGATAGCTAAAAAACCATCATAACCACCAGTAGGTCCATCAAGAGCTAAAGCAAAAGAATCTCTTGCAAAGGCTTCCTCAGCTTTATAAATAGCATTAGATGCTTCTTTTTCTTTAGGGCCTAAGTACAAATACTTATAAATGAAAAATAAAGCGACTAAAATTCCAATACCTAATAAGATATATGAAATCGTCTTTTCGTGTTTTTGTAAGAAATTACCAACTGATATTTCACTTCCTTTCACTTCTACTACATCCACTACCACATCTTCGGTTGATGTATTTTTATTACCTTTTCGTTGTGACATATATACTTTTTTAAAAATTTGCGCAAAAATAGTTATTTTTATAATATTAGGAGCTATTACACAAAAAATATATCAATTTTAATTGTTTTTTACTTGATTTATTATCAGAAGTATTTGAATTTTAGATTTAAAATAAATTTTATTATCGTTTTTATTTTGTTGCTGTTCTTTTTTGTAGATGGTTTTTACTATCTTGTTGTTGTGCTTTTTGAGTATTAGTATAGTGATAAAGGCCAATCTTTTGAAGTGACTTATGACCGCTATCCGGCTATTTATATGCATTGTTTTAAATGTATAAATGTTGTATATTTTTGTATAGAAAATGTATTTTCATGAAATGAATGAACCGAATGGAATTTTTTTTGTCTCTTTGAGATTAATAAGTAATTTATATTTGTTACTTTTGCATAATAATAAATAAGCCCACATATCTACAAAATTTTATACCAACAATCATGCAACCACTCAAACATGTCGCTATAGCTGGAAACATTGGAGCCGGAAAAACTACATTGACTGAAATGTTAGCTCGGCACTATGGATGGGAAGTTCAGTTTGAAGATACGACTACTAATCCTTATTTGGCAGACTTTTACGAGGATATGCACAGGTGGTCATTCAATTTACAAATTTATTTTCTCAATTCTAGGTATGAACAAGTGTTAAAGATAAGAGAAGGATCAAAGCCTGTCATTCAAGATAGGACCATTTATGAAGATGCACATATATTTGCTCCAAATTTGCATGAAATGAAATTGATGTCTACGCGGGATTTCAATAATTATTTTCAATTATTTCAATTAATGTCTTCTCAGGTTAAACCACCAGATTTACTTATTTACCTACGTAGTGGTATACCAAAGCTTGTGCACCACATTCAGACTAGAGGTAGAGATTACGAAGGAAACATGAGTTTGGATTACCTCAAAAAACTCAATAATAGATACGAAAACTGGATTAATAATTATGAAAAAGGAAATCTTTTGATTATAGATAATGACAATATTGATTTTAAAAATAATCCCGAAGACTTTGGTTTGATAATAGAAAGGGTGGAGGCACAAATAAATGGTTTATTTCAAAATTCATATGAAAATGTTTCAGGAAATAAGTAGCTTTTGTTTAAATAATAAGGTAACTCTAGTAGCGGTCTCCAAAACTCAAACTTTAGAAAAAATTAAGGCCATGTATGATACTGGTCAGAGAATTTTTGGTGAAAATCGCGTTCAAGAGTTGGTGACTAAATTTGAGACCTTACCTAAAGATATCGAATGGCATCTGATCGGACATTTACAAAAAAACAAAGTAAAATATATTGCGCCATTCGTAGCTATGATTCACTCCATTGATAGCTGGGAGCTACTAGAAACAGTCCATAAAGAAGCGGCAAAAAACAATAGGATAATACGTACTCTACTGCAATTTCATATCGCTGAGGAGGATACAAAATTTGGAATATCACTAGAAGATGGTGAAAAAATTATTCAGCGCATGAACGAGTCTAAGTTATCAAATGTGACTATTTGTGGAGTGATGGGTATGGCTACGTTTACAGAAAACGTCACTCAGGTCAGACATGAATTTCGGCAGCTAAAATCTATTTTTGATAGACTTAAAAAAGATTATTTTACCGACAGTCATAATTTTACAGAAATATCTATGGGTATGTCAGGAGATTATAAAATGGCCATTGAAGAGGGATCTACCATGGTGCGCATAGGTAGTGCCCTTTTTGCATGATGACCATCTTATTTCTATCATCTATATTATTCCGATTTTACAAATTTGTTTATCCACCTGCCACTGTTAGTCATCACCTCGATAAAATAAACACCTTGAAATAAAGATTGTACATCTAGTATTTCATGTACAGAGTCCTGAACTAGCTCTTGATGAAGCAATTTTTGGCCTTGGACAGAATATATTGCAATAGATTTTAATGTCAAGTGTTCATCTTGAATTCTTACCGAGATATGCGTTTTTGTAGGGTTGGGATAAATATTGATGGAGGCATAAATGTCATTAGTCTGCGAAGGTATGAACTCAATGGCTTTTTTTACAGCCTCATAAGCATTCACTATACCATGTCCAAAGACGGGATTAATAATGCCGAAGGGATAATCGAGAGAATCACAGACTATGTCGGTCGTTTGTGGTCTTGCTGTTTCTTTTATAATATCTTCAATGATATCTACTTGTCCTGCGAGTCTCTGATTGGCGGATATCATCAACGCGACGACGCCAGCTACATGAGGTCCTGCCATACTCGTACCATTCCAAGTACGGTAAGCTCCACCTCTGACTACTGATCTGACACCTACACCTGGAGCGGTTACATCCGGCTTCAGCCTAAGTGATCCGTCTATAGTCACTGGTCCAATACTGCTAAAATTCCCAATATCGTCATTGACATTAGAAGCGCCCACAGAAAATGAATTTTCAAAAAACGCTGGAGGTCCAGACACACTACCACATCCATTTCTTCCTGTATTGCCAGCAGAAGCTACGACTACGATGCCGGCAGCTCTTAAATTATTAACTATTGCTTCCATGATATGGAAGTTGGATAAATTACATCCTTCAGACTCTGAGCAATACCACGAATTATTGATGACATGTGGTGCTTTGTCAGGATTGTATGTTTCTTTCTCAAAGTCATAGGGCGCCAAAAACCATTCAAAACATTCCATGTAGGTAGAGGGTTGTCCCCAGCCGCGATCCATATTCCTGCAAGCTATCCACTGGGCTTCAGGTGCTACTCCAATAATATTTTCATCATCTTCGCCTACCATTGTACCCATGGTATGCGTACCGTGATTGTGATCATCGCAAGGCTTTCTGCTACTAAATCCGCACGGATTGATCAAAGTATCAGCGAATGCTGGGTTATTGATATGAATAGCGTCGTGCCAGTTATAATCATGTATAGCTGTACTGTCATTGATATATCCTCGGTATTTATTCTTAAGAGGACTCAGCTCCCATTCGTAGCCTGTATCTTGTCCCGCTACTATGACGTTTTGACCCCTGATACCCATTTCCCAAACACTATCGGCTTTGATGTTGAGTAATCCCCATTCTGGTGTTCCTGACCGCAGTGAGCTGGATTTATTCTCTTCATAATCCAACATGTAAAAAGGTTTGTTATCTATTATATATTCAACATCATCTCTTGATGCTAGTTCCCATAAAACTCCAATAGAGCTACTCACTTTTATAGCATTAGTGATATAGAAAGACTGGAAAGATACATTATTTAATTTGAGCCAATTTATTATAGGTTGTTGCGTCATTTCGGCGTGGTTCTTTAATGTATTAAAAACATGACGGGTTTTATTTGATTTTGTCCAATTCTTTAAATTATTACCAAAGACAGCTTTATTTCTCAATAAAACGATATATTCTATACTATTAGCCTCTGTATTTCCTTCCAACAATGAGGCATCTATTTTGTCTGATATATTAATATTCTGACTCAAGCCGACAAAAACAAATCCGCCAAAAAATAAAAAAGTAAATAGGGTTTTCATATTCATATTAAATAAAATTTGCATAAAAGTACAAAATTTTAATTATCTTGTTCAAAATCTTTTACCTTTTTCTATTGAAACAGATTAAATAATCTATTTTTGCGGCTTAAAAAGAAATTAATGAGTAAAAACGCCACAGCTTGGTTAACCATTCTATTAGTAATATTTTTAGACCAAATACTTAAAATATATATAAAAACTAACATTCATTATGGTGATGGATTCGACATCTTAGGTCTTTCATGGGCTAAAATTCATTTTGTCGAAAATGAAGGTATGGCTTTTGGATTAAGTTTTGGTGGTGCTACAGGAAAATATATATTAAGTATTTTCAGAATTATTATGACATTCTTTCTTATTTATATACTACGAAATCTTTTGAAACAAGGAGAGACCTATGGTTTATTGATAAGTTTTAGTTTAGTAATCGCTGGTGCTATAGGAAACTCTATAGATGGCTTGTTTTATGGAATGATATTTTCCGAATCCTATTTTCATGGTGGGTTAGCTACTATGTTTCCTCCAGAAGGTGGCTATAGTGGCTTTTTACAAGGTAAGGTCGTCGATATGTTTTATTTTCCATTGTTTACTATTGTTTGGCCAGAGTGGGTACCTTTCGTCGGGGGTAACACTTTTGAGTTTTTCAGGCCTGTATTCAATGTAGCTGACTCAGCTATTACAGTAGGAGTTGCTTCTATATTGTTATTTAATAGACGATTTTTTTCTCCAGATGAGGAAAAAAAGATAAGTAGAGAATCTACAAACGATTAAGTCATTTTAGGATTAAACTCCATTAGTGACCCAATTATGTATCAAAATTTATCCATTCCATCTATATTTTTTTTAGATTTACAAACTTGTTTATTAATAAACTTAATGATATGCCCAAAAAAATATTTTTAGTAAGACATGCTAAATCATCATGGACAGATTTTTCACTCAGTGACTTTGAACGGCCTTTGGATGAGCGCGGCAGCAAAGATGCACCCATAATGGCGGATTATATCAAAAATAAAGATGTCAAACCCGACGCACTCATTTCGTCTCCAGCCATGCGCACTAAGACCACAGCCCAATTTTTTGATAAAATATTTAGTACGGGGATTTTTTATGTTGATGCACTTTATCATGGACAGCCACAAGATTTTTTAAATGAAATTTATGGCTTGACTGAAGATAAGACTTGTGTCATGCTTTTTGCGCATAATCCTGGAATCACTATGGCAGCTAATTTAGTAGATTTAGGATGTACAGATAATGTCCCGACGTGTGGGGTTGTGGAATTAGAAATGGATACCAGAATACTCTGGAATGAGGCAGATTGGTCTGAGATGCGTTTAATAGATATTCATATACCTAAAGGAATAGAGAGGACGTAAACCTTATACAATATTTAACAAATAGTTAAAATTCACAAATTAAAAATTTTAGTCAGATATATGCACTATAGATATAGTCCATTTACATATCTTTGCGGCCGATGAAGAATATAAGGAATTTTTGCGTAATAGCGCACATAGATCACGGTAAGAGTACGCTTTCTGACAGATTGTTGGAGTTTACCCAAACGATATCAGAGAGACAGATGCAAGATCAAGCTCTAGACGATATGGACTTGGAGCGGGAGAGAGGTATCACTATAAAAAGTCATGCTATACAGATGTATTATCATCATGCTAATGGGGAGACCTATACATTCAATATGATAGATACACCGGGACACGTCGATTTTTCATATGAGGTGAGTAGGTCTATCGCTGCATGCGAAGGAGCCTTATTGTTGGTAGACGCTTCACAAGGCATACAAGCACAAACAATATCTAATTTATACTTGGCTATTGAACATGATTTAGAGATCATACCCGTATTGAATAAAGTAGATATGGAGTCAGCTATGGTGGATGAAGTATCTGATCAGGTGATAGATCTTATTGGTTGCAAAAAAGAAGAAATTATCCTTGCTAGTGGAAAGACTGGTATTGGTATACAAGAATTGATGGATGCTATAGTGGATCGTATTCCTGCGCCAAGCGGAGATACTCAAGCTCCCTTACAGGCCTTGATTTTTGATTCGATGTTCAATTCATTTAGAGGTGTTATCGCCTATTTTAGAATATTGAATGGGACGATGAGGAAAGGAGATAAGGTGAGATTCTTCAATACAGGAAAAGTTTATGAAGCTGACGAGATCGGTATACTTCAAATGAATCAAGTTCCAAAAGAAGAGTTATCGGCAGGCAATGTGGGGTACATCATTACGGGCATCAAAGAATCAAAAGAGATAAAGGTGGGCGATACCATCACTCAGCATAACAATCCTTGTAAAGAGGGAATTCATGGTTTTGAAGAGGTAAAACCTATGGTATTTGCGGGTATTTATCCTATAGAGAATGAAGACTTTGAGGATTTAAGAGATAGTCTTGAAAAATTGCAGTTGAATGACGCTTCATTGGTATTTGAACCAGAATCGTCCATAGCTTTGGGTTTTGGTTTTAGATGTGGCTTTTTGGGTATGTTGCATTTGGAAATTATACAGGAAAGACTTTCTAGAGAGTTTGACCAAGAGGTCATTACTACGGTACCGAATGTGTCTTATTATTGTTATGATCATAAAGGCAATAAGACATTAATAAATACGCCTAACGATCTGCCTGATCCGACACTCATAAGCAAGGTTGAGGAGCCTTATATTCGTTCTCAAATCATTACGAAACCGGAATATATTGGTTCTATCATGACTTTGTGTATGGAAAAAAGAGGTACACTTACTAAGCAATCTTATTTGACCACTGAGCGTGTAGAACTCTCATTTGAGATGCCCTTAGCTGAAATAGTTTTTGATTTTTATGACAGATTGAAGTCCATTTCGCGTGGTTATGCTTCATTTGATTATCAACCTGTTGATTTTAGGCAGTCAGATTTAGTTAAATTGGATGTTAGATTAAATAGTGAGCCTGTGGATGCATTATCATCACTGGTACATCGCACTAAAGCTGAATATATAGGCCGAAAAATGTGTCTTAAGCTTAAAGAATTATTGCCTCGTCAACAGTTTTTAATAGCGATTCAAGCCTCTGTAGGTGCTAAAATTATAGCTAGAGAGACGATATCAGCATTAAGGAAGGACGTTACCGCCAAATGTTATGGTGGAGACATATCTCGAAAGAGAAAATTATTAGAAAAACAAAAGAAAGGAAAAAAGAAGATGCGTCAAATTGGAAATGTAGAGGTGCCACAAAAAGCATTTTTACAAGTTTTAAAGCTTGAGGATTAATGATGATACGCTTGCTTTGGACAGACCTTTTCGTGACATTTGATTAAAAAATATTTGCTAAAGATTTTAAGAATATTTCAATGATTGCTGCCATAATTTTAATTTTCGTTTTAGGGTATATCGCTATTGTTTTTGAACATCCTCTGAAATTGGATAAAACAGTTCCAGCTTTATTTATGGGTTCTTTAATGTGGGGACTACTAGCTATAGGATTTAATACGGGTGTAATAGGAGTCATAGATGGACATAATCATCTTTTTAGTTTAGCGGGAGCTGATTTGGAGGCTCAGGAGGCGCAAATGCATGGTTTTTCGGAGGTGCTCTTGCATCATTTGGGCAAAATAGCCGAAATTCTAATATTTCTGATAGGTGCCATGACTATTGTGGAACTTGTAGACTTGCATAAAGGATTTGACATAATAAAAGAGTGGATCAGCACAAGGAATAAAAGAAAGTTATTGTGGATTATTGGTATAATTGCATTTATGCTGTCCGCTATCATAGATAATCTGACTGCCACCATAGTTTTGATAAGTATATTAAGGAAAATAGTTCAAGATAAAAATGAAAGATTGTGGTTCGTGTCGTTGATAGTTGTAGCGGCTAATGCAGGAGGAGCTTGGTCACCCATTGGTGATGTAACGACGACTATGCTTTGGATTGGCAAAAAAGTGACAACTTTGAGTTTGATAAAGTATATAGTCATACCGTCCGTTCTGTGTTTTGTTGTTCCTTTTGCTATAGCTTCTTACAAATCTGTGTTTTCGGGTGATCTTAAAGACTATAAGTTACGCGTAGATCAGCGAGCTGCTAAATTATTGAGTAGTAGAACTATGCTATTTTTGGGTTTGGGCATGATTATATTTGTTCCCATATTTAAGACCTTAACACACTTACCACCCTACGTGGGTATGATGTTGAGTCTGTCTGTTGTTTGGGCAGTAGCTGAATATATTCATCCTGAAGAGCAATACGATGAGGATATCAAACATAAATATTCGCCGCACAAAGCGCTTTCGCGAATAGAGATATCTAGTATTTTATTTTTCTTAGGAATATTGATGTCTATTGCAGCCTTCGAGTCAGCTGTAGTGGGTGATGTGAGTTTACTTAGATATGGTGCTGATCAATTATCTGAAGCAATACCGGACACAAACATTATTATTGTACTATTAGGTATGCTGTCAGCGGTAATAGATAACGTACCATTGGTAGCTGCGGCAATGGGAATGTTTAGCAACCCTACAGACGATTTACTTTGGCATTTCTTAGCATTTACAGCTGGAACTGGTGGCAGCATGCTTATAGTGGGTTCGGCTGCTGGAGTAGCTGCAATGGGTATAGAAAAAATTGATTTTATATGGTACTTTAAGAAAATATCTTGGTTGGCTGCCGCTGGCTTTTTCGCGGGTGTTATTGCCTTCTTGTTAATGCACTAATATTTTCTTTTTAGTTAAAATTAAAAACCGATTATAGGCTTTGAGTTTTGAGAACTATAAATTAGTCTTTAAAGGGGTTTCTGATAACGTATTTTTCAGTCGGATTGACCCAATCAGCAATTTTACTGACTGATAAATTCAATAGTTTATTGGTATGTCTCATCAAAATGTACATATCTTGGGGTGCTGCACCAATGGTAGACTTTATTTCTATAGCTGTCCTCGATAAATTTATTTTTTTACACTTCATTTTGATTGCATTATCTACCATGTCGTACAACATAGCTAAATAGAGGTGTGTCTCTCGGTGGATTCCAGTATCATATCCTAAAAAATGCGCTCCTAAAAAGTATTCGTGTTGAATAGCCGTATAAAAACCTATCAATTTTTCACCATCCCAATACGAAATCAACTTTAAATGGTCACCTAATTTTTTCTTGAGACTAAAGAAATAAGATTTATCTAGTACGAAAGAATTAAATTTTGCTTGGTCTGATATTTTTTTGTAAAGATTGAAGATACTTTCTTGGTTATTTAATATTTCCTCTGCAGTAAGCTCTTTTTTAGTTAGGTGTGAGGTAGTTTGCAGTGCTTTTCGATATCTTACTCTATATTTGGATTTTAGATCAAAAAGATACATTTCCATTGACGTCCATTGAGGCTTAATTTCCATTGACATATTGGGTTGGACAAAAAATTGAGTATAATCATCTAAACCGAAATTTTCTATATTTTTATAATGTTCAAAATCTTTTATTATGACTAGCCCTGTGTTAATTTTATCATTATTGAGTTTGTTAATAATTGATTCTATGGCATTGGATAAAAGTACTTTTTGTGTAGGGAGAGCTATTTTGGAGTCTATTCTGAAACCGTAAGGACCAGTTATCATTAGATTGCCACAAACTAATGTTGGGAAATTAATAGATTTGATACATTGATCCTTTACAAATTGTTTAAATGAAAATTTTTCAAGATGGCTGTCTGATGCTCTAAGATTATCTTTTAGCCTCACAAATTTGTATTGAAAATAAAAAGCGGCTAGTGGTTTATCCTTATCGTAAGCTACTACATAGTAAGGTTTTATATCTTGTGGTGGATTTTTCTCAATAATGCCTAAATAATTAGATGAAAACATTAAATCTGATGAATCTACGAGTGCGTCCCAATCAGTCATAACATATTCAATCCTATCGGTAACAACCATTCTGAATTTAGATGTTGTAATTGTTGTTTCTTGGGAGGTGGTTTCAGTTGATTTTTTACACCAAGACTTTGATAGAGCTTCGACCATTTATTATTTTTTTTACAACGACGATTTTATTAATATATAAAACAATAAAAAGTTTTAATATATTTTATAAATATTATAAAAGTAAAGTGTTTCTGTTGAGTTAATGATAATTTGTAAAAATCTTTTGTGCAATAGCCATTGACTTTTTAAATTTTTCTTCATCAAGACCATGTTGAATACTATTTTGATTCATAAAATGAATGAGATTCTCCGTTGCCATATTTCCAGTTAAATCGTCTTTAGCCATAGGGCACCCACCATAACCTTTGATAGCTGTGTCAAATCTTCTACAACCACTATTGTAGGCCGCTTCTATTTTATCAAACCATTCATGAGGTTGTGTGTGCAGGTGCGCACCGAATTCTACATCGGGGTAGGGAGGAATGAGGTGCTTGAATAGATAGGATATACTGTCAGGTGTCGCTATGCCAATGGTGTCAGATAGAGCCAAAATTTTTATATCCATATCTGCCAATTTATCTACCCACTTTTGGCAAATATCTACATTCCATACATCCCCGTAAGGATTACCAAAGCCCATTGAAATATATACGACAGCTTTTTTATTATTTGAAATACACATATTTTGAATTTCCTCCACTCGTTGAAGAGACTCTTCTATAGTGGCATTCGTGTTCCTTAATTGAAAAGTTTCTGAAATAGAAAATGGATATCCCAAATATGTGATTTCATCATATTGAACGGCATCTTTGGCACCTCTTTCATTAGCTATAATGGCCAATAGCTTCGTATCTGTACTGTCTAATTCTAAGGTTTTGAGGACTTTAGCGGTGTCACTCATTTGTGGGATTGCTTTTGGCGAGACAAAACTACCAAAATCTATAGTATCATAACCTACTTTTAGTAAGTCTTGGATATACCTCGATTTCAATTCAGTGGGTATAAAGTCCTTAATTCCTTGCATAGCATCTCTAGGACACTCTATAACTTTTAGGGAATGAGGAGGTGATGTCTTGTTTGATTCAATATTGTCCATATTTATAAAACAATAAAGATTTAATTGGGTTTATAAAATCGTTTTTAAACGACACTTTTAATTATATTAAGATAAAATTCATGATTATTTTAGTATCTTCGTTTCATTTTAATTTTATTTTATGAAGAATAGACCCTTTTGGGCCATTATAGGTTTTTTAATGTTTGTATTAGGTATTTTGTCTCTGATTCTTTCATTGGTAGGGTTGAGATTTACCTTTTTCTCTTTTTTCTCAGGAAGTGGTATAGGTTATATTTTGTTTGTACTTCTCTTACTATTTGGCGGAATAGTTCTTCTCTATGTAGCAAGAACTGGCAGTGAAGAATTAGAATGAATCTTTTAAAGTTGTGACCCTATGAAGTTGTTGATATATATTAGTATGGTTTTAATAAGTATTTCAAGCTGTGTTGAGCCATTGAGTACTTTTGATAAGTTACCTCCAGGAGTATGGAGAGGTGTATTGCTATTGGATAGAAAACCTGTCATAGCATATGGTGATGATAGAGACGTTGAAAAAAATTTTGATGTTGATTCTGAGTTACCTTTCAACTTTGAAATTGTTTATGAAGGAAGTGAAATGTATGCTATATTGTACAATGCCGACGAGAGAATAAAAACGGAAAATATTATTTTTGGTCGCGATATTTCTACAGGAAAAGATACTGTTATTATTAATTTTTCGGTTTATGATACTTCTATAGAAGCTATATATGAAGATGGTGTCATGGAAGGTGACTGGATAGTACATTACAAAGAAAATTATAGAATACCTTTTAAAGCAACGCATGGAAATAGTAAAAGATTTGATTTTACCAACAGACAAGACTACGCAAATATAGATGGATCGTGGAAAGTAACATTTGGGATAGATACAGATAAGCCTTTTTTGGCTCAAGGTATTTTTACTCAAAATATGGACACAATAAAGGGGACATTTCTTACAGAGACAGGAGATTATAGGTATTTAGAAGGGAAAATATTTAAAAACAAAATGTATCTATCTGCTTTTGATGGTGCTCACGCATTTTTGTTTACTGGCAAAGTTTTAGAAAATGGTGACATAACAGGAACATTTAAGTCTGGCAGCCAATATACTGTAGACTGGCAAGCCGAGAGATCCGATGATTTTAGTCTTTCCGATCCGTTCAATTTGACAAAATCAACAGGTGGTAAAGTAGATTTTAGTTTTGAGAATACTGAGGGGCAAATCATCTCATTGTCTGATGAGAAATTTAAAAATAAAGGAAAAATCATATCTGTCATGGGGACCTGGTGCCCTAATTGTATGGATGAAGCTTTATTTTTAAAAGAATACTTTGAGGAAAATCCAAAACAAAATATTGAGCTAATCAGCATTGGCTTCGAAAGATATAGTGAAAAAGAAAAAAATATTTTGGCTCTGAGGCGCTTCAAACAAAAGATGAATTTCAGTCATGAAGTATTATTGGGAGGTAGCTACAGCAAAAAAGCAGCCTCTGAAGCCTTACCTTTTTTAGATACAATTATTTCATATCCCACAATGGTATTTTTGAATAAAGATAACGACATTGTGGATATTTATACTGGATTCAATGGGCCTGCAACACCGAATTTTGAAAAGTTTAAAAAACAGTTTGAAGAAGTATTATTGAAGTTAGAGTAATATTGGTCATTTAAAATTTTTTAAAGTTATGAAATCTCTTATAGACAAAATAGTGTGTATAACTGGAGCGACATCAGGTATAGGTAGGTCCACAGCCAAAATATTTGCTAAAAATGGTTATCACTTGATATTGACTGGTCGACGGCATGATAGATTAGATGAAGTAAAGAGTAAATTAGAACTAAAATATGGTGTGCAAATAAAAATTCTTTGTTTTGATGTAAGAAACAGAGAAGCTACATTTGAAGCTTTAAATAGCCTTGAAGATAAGTGGAAAAATATAGATGTTTTGGTCAATAATGCTGGATTAGCTAAAGGTTTAGCGTCTATACACGAAGGAGACATTGATGATTGGGAAACGATGATTGATACTAATATCAAAGGGCTTCTATATATTACACGTTTTTTTACACCATATATGGTTCATAATCAAACGGGTCATATAGTAAATATATGTTCCACAGCAGGTCACGAAGTGTATCCGAGCGGTAATGTCTACTCTAGCACAAAGTATGCCGTCGATGCTTTGACCAAAAGTATGAGACTGGACCTTTACAAACATAAAATTAGAGTAAGTCAAGTATCCCCTGGACATGTTGAAAATACTGAGTTTGCGTCTGTAAGATTTGATGGAGATAGTGACAGAGCAAAAATTTATGAAGATTTTGTCCCTCTTAACTCTAAAGATGTGGCAGAAATAATTTATTTTATTTGTACCCGTAGGAGACACATCAACATTCAGGATGTATTAGTTATGGGCACTCAGCAAGCTGGGAGCAACTTTATAGACAGATCAGGTAGATAAATTTTTATTTATTTAAGATGGTTTATATTTATTAAAATATGTTTACCTTTGTGGCATAAAAAATTAATATTATGCTTATCAACAAATTTTTACTTATTACATTTATTTTAGTTACATTAAGTTACTTTTCTTATGCACAGGGAGGCGCAATGATGGAGACCAAAAATATTGAAAGCAGTCCTTATGAAATATCATTTTTTGTGGGTATGTCCTCATATACAGGTGATGTCGTTTGCTATAAGGATAAAGATGTAAACATATTTACTTCCGCAGGACCTGCATTCGGATTCAATATTAATTCTAATTTTGGTTCCAACTTTACTGCTGGATTAGGTTACAGATATGGCCAAATTAGTGGTGATGATGCTGAAGGTGATATCGCTAGTGGCAGGCAGGCTAGAGGCTTCACATTTACAAATAATCTGAATGAAATATCGCTAAGAGTGGATTATTCACCATTAGGACACAAAGGATATAAATTATCTCCATATGTATACGCCGCTTTAGGTGTTTTGATATCAAACCCTGATGTAAACTACAATGAAACGCGTCAGTCTGATTCTATGCTATCTCGTATACAAGGTGATAAAAATGAAATTTCCAAGACATCTGTAGTTTTTCCTTTGGGAGTAGGTCTAAAGTATGTGATTAATAATAAATTTACATTGAGAGCTGAGGCTTCTGTAAGTTCAGCCAATGATTTTTTAGACGGTGTGAGCAATTCGGGCAACAATCAACTCAACGATTACTATGGTGTAACTGGGATTTCCTTAGGTTACAATTTTGGAAAATCAAAAATTAAACCTATTAAAGAAATTTAATATTAGAATATATTAAAACTAATAAAAAAGGAGAAGATTGTTTTGCAATTTTCTCCTTTTTTAATGGTAGGCTGATGAAAAAATCATTATAGATTATTCATACTTAAATAACTTAAAAACTCCTTCTTTCTTTCATCATTTTCGAATGCTCCAAAATAAGATGACGTCACAGTACTGCTGGTAATATCCTGAATACCTCTCGAAGATACGCACAAATGAGTCGCTTCGATGACCACAGCTACGTCATTGGATTCCGTTATTTCTTTTATTTCGTTGGCTATTTGGATAGTTAATCGCTCTTGCACTTGTGGACGCTTAGCAAAAAATTGAACAATCCTATTTAGCTTTGATAATCCGATGACTTTACCACTAGAAATATAAGCAACATGAGCTTTACCAATGATAGGAACAAAATGATGTTCACAGTGGGAATAAAATGTGATATCTTTCTCTACCAACATTTCATTGTATTTGTATTTATTATCAAAAAGCTTAATGTTAGGTTTGTTTTTAGGGTCTAGACCACTAAAGACTTCTTCAATATACATTTTGGCAACTCTATGAGGTGTACCTTGTAAACTATCGTCTTCAAGATCCAAACCTAAGGTGTGCATAATTTCTCTAAAATGGTGTTCGATCTTTAAGATTTTTTCTGAATTACTCATTTCGAATGCATCGGGTCTCATGGGAGTTTCTATGCTAGTCATAATATGGTCATCTCCTTCTAAAATGAACTTTTCATTCAATTCAACTTCGTGTTCATTTAAATGATAGTGATTATTAAAAGATTTAAGATTTTTTGTACTCGTCATTGTTTATATTTTTTACAAAAACGAATAAATACGATTTATGTTTAAGTAAAATCACAAAAACATTAA
>DAIPYV010000043.1:0-22154 GCA_036782555.1 Saprospiraceae bacterium | reverse complement strand
CAATAAATCAAACATTTACGAATGGCTTTTTGTTTTTTTGTCATGTGCTAAAATAAATTGTTTAAAACATTAAAAATAATAATTTTGCATGTTTTTGAATACTAATACAACTCATTCATAAACTTTAAAAAAATATATTTCAATTTTGTTAGAAATATTTAGAAAGAATTATTTTGTCACAAGCATATTGCTACTACCTTACTTGTTTATAGTAAGAATAGGTCTATTTAAGCATAACCGAGTGTTAGATTTTGCTGACCAATCTTCACTTACTAATACCTTTATATATCCTTGGATAACTAATAATTATATTGAAATAATCACAACTAATTTGATTATCTTTATTCAGGCCCTCATAGTAAACTATATGTTTCTAAACCATAAGTTAGCTCGAAATAGTTCATTACTGGCGGGGCTATTTTACATTGTTTTCGTCAGCATGATTTATTCCAACACCCATCTATCTGATGCAATAATTGCCAATACATTTTTGATTATATCGTTACGTAATCTGTGGAAAAGCTACAAACAACCCTCCATAAGTTTCCGAATATTTAACATAGGCTTTCTGATGGGTTTATCTGCAATAATATATCCACCTTATTTCGTTCTTTTATTGTTTGCATTGACGGCCATGTTTATTATCAAGTCTGTTAGATTATTAGATATGATACAGTTTGCTTTATCTTTCACAATTCCATTTTTTCTTTATTTTTGTTATAGCTATATTGCGGGTAAAGTTTTTCAGCCCTTTTCATTTTTACAAACATATCAGTTTGACTGGGATGGCTATGTTCTCAAAAATGACCTTATAATTTATTTGGCTCTTGGACTCACATTGTCATCAATGATATTTTCATTATTGTGGTACAATGATATCATGAAACGCAAAAATATTGAGGCTCAAAAGAAAATAGACACTTTATATTGGCTATCATTTTTCATCTTAATTACATTTATAGTCTTTCCCCAGTATAACATTGAGCATTTAATAATATTGTCTATTCCATTAAGTCTATTTTTTGGTATCAAAGTCGGAGACAGCAAAAACAAATTAGCTTTTGAACTATTACATTTATTGTTTTTGGGTGTTATTATAGTCAGTCAATTCCAACTTCTATGATAGTCATCGTATTGTTAAAAATAGCGTTAAACTTATATTAATGAACGGCACATTACAAATAATCAAAGGCATTTTACCGTATTTTTGCAAATATATTTATATTTCTTTTTTAAACTAATCTTCTCATGAAATACATATTAAGTATCGTTATGGCTTTTAACATAAGTTTCTTACCCGCGCAAAAATCTTTGAGCCCTGTAAATTGGGATTTTGAAATAAAAAAAATAGATAGCGAAACCGTAGAAATAATAGCCACAGCCACTATGAAAACTTCTTGGGTCATTTATTCTCAATTTACAGAAGCGGATGGCCCTATTCCGACATCATTCTTGTTAAATGGACAAGAAGAAAAATTTGAAGAAAAAAGTCTTTCAAAAACTGAATACGATGCCCTTTTCGAGGTCAATGTTACAAAATTTGCTGAAAAAGCCATTTTTTCAAAAAGAATAAATGTAGAATCATCCACAAAGTGGGATATAGAAGTTGAATATATGACGTGTGACGGAGAGAGATGCCTTCCTCCTACGACAGTAGAAAAATCGTTAAGTATTTAGTAAAATACAAGACGTTGTGATTGTGACCTTTTTTTTAGTAAAATGATTTGACAATAATTTTTATTAAAATCAAAATAAAACAAAACGAAATTTTAAATAATAAAACAAACAAATGAAACAGTTTTTATTAATTTTATTTACCTTAACTATCTGGACTTCAACGAATGCACAAATTCTAACACCTGTTAAGTGGAGTTTTTCTATAGAAAAAGTTAAAGACAAAGAATACGATCTAAAATTCCAAGCCAAAATGGATAAAGGTTGGACAGTGTATTCACAGTTTACAGAGGATAATGGACCTGTACCCACTACAATCAATTTTGATGAAATGGAAGGAATTGACCTCGTAGGTAAAGCTAAAGAATCAGGGAAGAAAAAACAAGGTTACGACCCATTATTTGAGGTCGAAGTGATAAAATTCCTATCCGACCAACCATTTATATTGACACAAAGAATTAAAGTAAAAGATGCTTCAAAACCTATAGTAGGTTATGTCAATTATATGGCGTGTGATAATGAAAAATGTCTACCGCCGACTGATGAAGATTTTTCTTTTAAAATACCTCTCGACGGTGCCGCTCCAGTAGCCCAAGATGGTGCGACGGTGGATGAGAGTGGGACGATTAGTGTAAGCGAGGAAACAAATGAAGATGAAGGGCTTTCCGATGCACAGGGAGATTCACTTAAAAATGTAAAATTAAATAATTTTATTGGAGCTAAAATCAATGGTGATAAAATAGACCAAAAAATCGATATACTTACCGAAAGTTATAACAATCCGACGAGTGATTGTGGTGGTACTACAGAAGTAAAAGAAGGTTGGTTTTGGACTTTTCTGATGGGAATGGGATGGGGTTTAATAGCCTTGTTAACTCCCTGTGTTTTCCCCATGTTACCTATTACTGTGTCCTTTTTTACAAAAGATACTAAAAGAAAAGGGTGGGTTAATGGTCTGATATATGCAGCATCAATCATAGTCATTTATGTATTGATTGGTTTATTGATTACTATTTTTGTAGGACCGGAGGCACTCAATAGATTGTCCACAAATTGGATAGCTAACTCCCTTTTCTTTTTAATATTTGTGATTTTTGCCTTTTCATTCTTTGGTTACTATGAGCTAACCTTACCAAGTAGCTGGAGCACAGGTAGTGACCGTATGGCAGATAAAGGAGGATTAATCGGTATATTTTTTATGGCCTTTACATTGGCCCTTGTATCGTTCTCTTGTACGGGCCCTCTTATCGGTACGGCCATAGTCCAAGCTGCTACTAAAGGTGAGTATTTCGGACCCTTCTTAGTCATGTTAGGCTTTGCTTTTGGGCTAGCATTGCCATTTGGCTTGTTCGCAGCTTTCCCAGCTTGGCTCAACTCTCTACCGCGTTCCGGTAGCTGGATGAATTCAGTCAAAGTGGTTTTAGGATTTTTAGAATTAGCCCTAGCCCTTAAATTCTTGTCCATAGCCGACATGACTAATGGTTGGGGATTTTTGAGATATGAACTTTTCATGGGGTTATGGATATTGATTTTTGCGGGTATGGCAGCTTATCTTTTTGGGTTATTTAGATTTCCACATGATAGTCCTGTGAAAAAACTATCCAAAACGCGTATGACTTTTGCAGCACTTTCTGTATTGCTTGTATTGTATTTAGCATCTGGTTTTAGAATCAATAAAGCTACAGGTGAATATAATGCTTTAGTCCTTATGTCAGGACTAGCACCTCCGACCAATTACAACTTTTTTAATCCAGCTCAACCACTGGATGCTCAAGATAACTTGATCAAAGAAAAGTATCCTTCTTACTCAAAGTGTGCTAATAATATCAATTGCTTCAAGGACTACTTCGAGGGTATGAACTATGCCAAAGAAGTAGGTAAACCCGTGATGTTGGACTTTACAGGATATGGCTGTGTCAACTGCCGTAAGACAGAAGAACATATATGGGTGGACGACAGAGTACGCAAAATACTGAATGATTCATTGGTCTTAATATCTCTATATGTGGACGATGATAAAAAATTGTCTCCCATATATATATCAGAACATAGTGGTAAAAAATTGAGAAACATAGGTAATAAATGGGCTGATTTTCAAATAGTCAACTTTAAACAAAACTCTCAACCTCTCTATGTCATGGCGACAAATGACCAGCAAGTCATCTCCAAGCCAAGAGCTTTTGAGGAAGGAATAGACGGTTATTTACAGTATTTAGTATGTAATCTAGAAGCTATCAGAAATCTGAAAGAATAACATGAAGATATTGTATAATGTTACGATAAAAATAGAAAAAGCTTTACATCAGGAATGGGTGCAATGGATGACTGCTGTACACATTCCTGATGTCATGGCTACCGGATGTTTTGAAAGTTATAGACTGACCCGCATTATGGGAGATGACGACGAACACGGAGTAGGATTTGCCATCCAATACGTCGCTCCTGACGAAGATGCTTTTAATCAATATAAGTATCTTCATTCAAAAAAATTGCAAAAAGAACATACCGACAGATACTCCAATAGGTATGTGGCGTTTAGGACATTGATGCAGATAGAGGCTGAAGGATAGATAGTGTTCTGACATTTCCTTCTACAGACTAAGTCAGAAAAGTATAATCTATTCTTATTGAGGTCATATTTGATAAAAAACATGATGGTCTCAGTTTTTGTCTGTAGGCAGAAACTGAGACCATCGGATAAGAAAAGCGGGAAAAAGAAGACGATGTAAAAGCGACGCAGCCTTCTTTTCGCTAAAATTACAACTGATGCCGTCATTGGTACCGACGGGAGAAACCTCTACGTAAGATAAACCTGTCATCAGAATTAACGAGAAAAACCTTTTTTACCCATACTGATCAACATAGAGCCATAAATATAGAAGGCTTATTTCTTGCCATAATCCAAGACATCATTCCATACCCTAAAGAGATTGCCACTACAAATTTTTTTAATATCTTTTTTTGAGTACCTTCTCTTTAGTAAATGGTAAATGATATTGGGATAATCGCTCACATCTTTGAGGCCAACTGGCAATGAATCCCCTACCCCATCAAAATCTGACCCCAATCCTACATGATTAATGCCGACAAGACTAACCACATGGTCTATGTGATCTACCACTTTGGACACATCTGCAAATATAGGTGGATATTCTGCATCAAATTGATTTTTAAAGGCTTTTTCATCTTCGCTGCCTATTAGTATATTTTGTTTTTTAAGAAGGTCTTGATATTTTTGTCTTCTTTCTCTAAACTGGACGACAATATCACCATCTACAAACGTAGAACCAAATGTAATCATAACAACCCCATTAGTGCGGGCTATTTCTTTGATGATCTCATCACTGACATTGCGCTCAAAACCAGGTGTGTACTTTCGACAAGAAGAATGTGTAGCAATCAAAGGGACTTTTACATGTTGGGCCACCTGAAAAAAGGCACTGTCAGATATATGAGAAACATCAATCATAATACCTAAGCGCTGCATTTCATCCAATACTTCGTACCCAAACTGACTTACACCGTTCCACGTTCGGCTGTCATCATAAGACGAATCACAAATACGATTGTCTTTTCCATGGCATAAGGTCACATATCCCACTCCCATTTTTTTAAAATGTGCCAAATTGGCTATATCGCTTTCTATAGCTTCCCCATTTTCTATAGCAGGTATGATGGAAAAAAGGCCTTTCTTTTTGGATTGGATAATGTCCTTGGGATTTGTCGAATAATGATATAAATCAGATTTAAGTTGAGTGATAGTTTTTAATTGTAGGAACATACTATCGGCCAAAAGCTTCGCACCACCTTTAGTCCGGTAAGCAGCCGGAATATATACTGCCATGAATGCGCCATCAAGCCCACCTTTTCTGGCTCTGACCAAATCAAAGTCTCCTTTGGGTGTGCTATAGACCATATCCAGCATGTCTTTGTCATTGGAAAAGTCCGCACTATGAAGCCTTAAAGGCAAATCTATATGACCGTCGACAATGGTATATTTTTGACTAAGTTTAATGGCTTCTTTCCAAAGTTTATCTTCTGATTGGCCATTCATGTGTTGAGTTATTAACATTAAGATGATTACAAAAAGGTTTATAAATTTCATTTTTCAAGTACTTTTAACGGCGCGTACAATCTTAATGAAACACTTACATATGTTTTATGTTGATTAAAGAGTAATATACTAACCATCTTTTAAATACCCAATTTCATATTTTTATGCTAAAAGTTGTCAAATATGTATTTATTCTTCTAGCTTTTTCTTTGATCTTTGCAACATCAATATACTGGAAAAATGACATTCCGATAGAAGTCCTCAAAGAAAAATATGCTCCCAATCCTTCCCAATTTGTTAGTGTGATGAGTATGGACGTCCACTTTAGAGACGAAGGTAATATCTCTGATTCTATACCTGTAGTATTGATACATGGTACAGGTGCGAGCTTGCATACTTGGGAAGAATGTATAGCTGGATTAAAAGATAGTTTTCGTATCATTACGATGGATTTGCCCGCTTATGGCTTGACAGGACCAAATCCAGACAGAAATTATTCTATGGCGTTTTATGTAGAATTTTTGAATGAGTTTCTCACTCATAAAGGTGTGAATAGATGTATTTTAGGTGGTAATTCTTTAGGTGGTGCTATTGCTTGGAATTACACCCATAGGTATCCTGACCAAGTTGAAAAATTAATTTTGATTAATTCCGCCGGATATCCAATCGTTTCAGAAAGCCAACCTATTGCATTTACTCTAGCCAAGATTCCTTTAATCAATAAACTACTCAATAATGTGACACCTCGTTTTTTAGCCCAAAAAAGTGTAGAAAATGTCTATGCAGATCCTTCAAAAATCACAGATTCGTTGGTCGATAGATATTATGAGTTATTTTTAAGACCTGGTAATAGGCAAGCATTTGTGGATAGAATGAAGTTTTCGGAGTATGGAGATTATAAAAATGATATTAAGTCCATCTCTACACGTACACTCATACTTTGGGGAGATAAAGACAGATTAATACCTGTAGAAAATGCCCATAAATTTCAATCTGACTTAGCTAATGATACTTTGGTGATTTTGGACAACATCGGACATGTACCTATGGAAGAAGATCCACAAAAAACGTTACAAATTTTAAGAGCATTCATATCAAAATAACTGACCTTCAAAAATTGTATTTGACCATTACTCAATTGGGTTTTGATTCTTTTCTAGAAGGTATAAATAATCATTATTTGTGGCTATAAATAGTCTATTATTAACACCTTTTACGATTTTTCTTGGATTTAGCTGTATAGGTAAAGGCAACTGTTTGCCATTTTCAAAATGTCCTTTCGCCATATTAAAGCTACCTAAAACTCGTCCAGGATTTGATGAGGATTTGCCGTTTTCAGCCACATATTCATGATAATTTCCCACATAAATGATTTCTCCATCATCAGTTAGGGCAAAATCCATGATGTCACTTTTCTGGTCCACATCAGGAAATGGAACAAAAGTATAAGTTCCACCATTGTAGATAAAAGCACCTGATCTTAGTTCATTAACATACTTCTCCTCTACCAGATTATCCATGTATTTTGGAAATAGGGACTCTATGTTTTCTACACCTTTGAAACTATCATATGTTGTAAATTTCTTTTTTATTGCTGGAATATGCGAAGCGAGTGTAGGTAATGACGAATAGGGCATATATCGACTAAAATAATGATAAAATATGATGGGGTCAGTAAAACCATTTTTATCAAAATCGCCTACATATAACTTGATAGGTCTTTCAGCGGAAGCTTTCCACTTATGATTTAAACCAATGTTTCCTGCCAAAATATCCATTTTCCCATCCTTATTTAAATCATAGAAGGCCAAAGCATTCCACATGCCAAAAATACTTTCTAATCCCAGTTGGGTAGTGGATTGCATCAGTTTTCCATTACTTTTATTTTCGAGAACTATGATATTAGTCCAATCTCCACACATGACTAAATCTAAATCATTATCGCCATCTAGATCTACCCAACTGGCTGCTGTAATCATTCCATACCGTTCTTTATAGGCAATCTCAACACCCGTCCCGCCAACATTTTTTAGTACAAAACTATACGGTGACAAGCCGTAAGACCCTGGGATAGACCTAGCTCCGACAAATATATCCTCAAAACCATCTCCATCAAAATCAGCTACGGCTATGCAACTACCATTGGTGTGAGGCAATGAAATGGGAATGCGTTTAAAAACACCATTACCATTATTGAGATAAATTCTATCTTCAAGCAATTTGTCCAGTTCTTTGACATCACTACCTCCACTGACTACGTAGATATCTTTATCTCCATCACCATCAAAATCTATTAGCACAGCGTCCACATCTTCGTACTTAGCGTCAGTGATAAAGTCCTTATTCTCTACGTATTTAAATTCACCACTTTTAGTACCAAAATAAAGTCTTGACGCTTGATTTCTCGAACCACCAACGAAGAGGTCATCTATACCATCACCATTCAAATCAGAAACCAAAAGTGCTGGTCCTTCATAGGAGAGTCTTTCAGGGATGAGCTTTTCTGCATTTTCATCATAATACAAGTTTTCTTCGTGTCTTATGGGCAGGGTAGAAATCTTATAATCCGACTCTATCCTTAATGGTTGAACAAACTTATTCGTTAACTCTATACTGCGTGAGATAACATTTTTTTCATTTCTCCTATATTTATCTACTTCCTGTACCCTATTATCCGGCCATATGACCCAAACAGAATCAATAACCATATCTGCATTCAATCCAAAGAAAACATCGGAAGTACTGGCCGACATAAATCCACGTGTAGTCTGCAACTCTTTGTGAAAAGTACCTTTGTTAGTAAATAATTTTACTTTACTACCTTTATTCGTTTTACCTTTATCATTTTGTAATTGAAAAGTGATGAATTGGCCATTATTGGTGGTGTTTTCATAAATAAAAGACGTTTGATTGATACTATTAACTACTATATCCAAGTCTCCATCATTGTCTAAGTCTGCATAAGCTGCGCCTGTGGAAAAATCGGGTTTACCTATTGCCGACTCAGTGATATTGCTATATTTTAGACCACCTAAATTTTTAAAAAATATATTTCCCAAAGGCTCTGATGGCATCTTTTTTATAACATCTTGGGCTCTTATCTTACTGTTTTGGGGTGCATTTTTGTCATACTCGTTGAGGAAATTGATATAGTCGAGATTATTGGGTCTTTTGACTATTCCGTTGGTCACAAAAATATCACACTCTGCATCATTAGTAAAGTCCTGCATCAATACCGACCAACTCCAGTCTGTGGCAAAGGTTTCGGTCATATAGGCAATGTCAGCAAAAGACCCATCTTGGCGATTTATCTGAAAATGATTACGTGCACTTTGAGGGTGAAACCCAAAATCTTTTTTAATTTTTTTGATTTGGTCAGAATCTTCACCAGCTGATACCAAACTTACAATGGGTGAAAAAGGAAGCATATCTGTACTAAATATATCCATCCACCCATCATTATTGACATCTGCTACATCTACACCCATACTAAACTGAGTGGTATGTGCAAATGCAGATGTGGCCATTTCTGTAAATGTTTTATCTCCATTATTGATGTACAGATAATCATTTTCATGAAAATCATTACCAATATACAAATCTGTCCATCCATCATTATTAAAATCAGAAGCCACGACACCCAATCCATATCCCAGTGGGCTATTGAAGATACCAGCGGCATCAGTGACATCTACAAATTTATTGATTTCGTTAAGTTTGTTTTCATAGAGTCTATCACCTGCGTAAGGGTCTTTTTCTTTTCTTTTTTCTATAGTGCCATAGCTATTGATATTATGTCTATTCTGATTGAGCAAGTACATATCCAAATCTCCATCACCATCGTAATCAAAAAATACAGCTTGGGTAGAAAACCCTTTAAAATCCAATCCATATTCCTTGGACATCTCCTTAAAAGTACCGTCACCTTGATTGATATAAAGTAGATTGTGTTCATAAGGAATAGAATCTTTAAAGGCTACTTTACACACATAGATATCTTTGTATCCATCACCATTGACATCATCTATATTGACCCCTGTGGACCAAGTACCTAAATTGAGAATACCCGCTTTTTCAGTGATATTTTCAAATTTCATATTGCCTAGATTGAGATACAATTGGTCACCGACTTCATTACCCGAAAAAAATATATCTTCAAGACCGTCATTATTGATATCGCCTATGGCTACACCACCACCATTATAGTAATATAAAAATTCGATGATATTGAGAGAGTCACTTTCATTCAATATATTTGCAAATTCTATACCTGTTTTATCAGATCCTAATACATTAAAAACAGAAGACACATTACCGTCATCTTTGCATTGTTTACATGAAAAAGCCAACGTTGAAAACAACATTATTATCAGATATCTATTCATTAATTGGGTATTTTATATGAGACTACACTAGCATTATTTCTAAAAATATGTAATTTATCTCCATCGTCTAGGATGCTTCTCATTTCACCCTTGATTGAAAATTTATAATCCAATGACCTATCCATAAACCCACCTTTGCCGTCATTAATTAAGACATGTCCATAAGAGGCATCATAACGTCCCACTTCCGGCTGTACACCGTAGAGATTGCCTCCCAAAATCAGGTCAGGTAGTTTGTCATTGTTGATATCTTTGACGCAGATAGCATAAATGGGACTATACTGCACCGTGGAGGGTAATTCTATTTTCCTAAACTTTAAATTACCTTCATTATAAAAAATGCATGATCTCAATTCATTTACATATAAAGGGTCAATACCTTTGAGTTGATCTACTGTAAAAATATCCGCCAAAGACGCATTTTTGAAAGAGTCAAAATTAGGGTATTTCTTTTTTAAACTAGGTATCCTATCCATCAGATTATGTCGGAGAGCATAAGGATAATCTTTTTTATCAGGAAAAGTTTTGCAAAACACCGGATCTCCATATCCATTAACATCAAAGTCATGGTAAAAAAGTTTAATAGGGTATTCCTGAGAAGCCTTAAATCTTGAGTTGAGTCCATGATTTCCGGCAACAATATCTAATCGGCCATCCAGATTGATATCAGCTAAAGTAAATGTATTCCACCACCCATAACTATCCTCATTGCCTTGTATTTTATTCAATGATTTTCCATTATTTTTAAATACCGTAATGGGCATAAATTCACCAGCAATGATAAGGTCTGCTTTATTATCACCGTCCAAGTCCGCTATGGCTGCCGAAGTGATAAGACCTATATCTTTAAGCTCCTTAGCCCACTGTGTGGTCATATCTTTAAATCGACCTGTGCCATCATTGATAAGAATATATCCTGAACATTTGGCGCCATACTGTCCTATTTTGACCCTTTCTCCTATGAATAGATCCAGGTGACCATCTCCATTCAAATCCCCTATGGCCACATCGCCAGTACTGATCAGGTCTTTTTCATTAGGTAGTTTTTGTCCAGAATCTGTAAAATTTCCTTTGCCATCATTGTACAAAATTTTGTCGTACAAAAGTTCTGAAAACTCTGACAACTCGGTGCCACCACTGACCAAGTAGATATCATTATCTCCGTCACCATCAGCATCAAACAAAAGTGCTTTGGTGTGTTCAGCTTCTTTGAGTTGTTCAAATATAGAGCTAATAGGCATCTTTTTATACTTGCCATCTGATGTTTGCAAGTAACACAGAGTCGGCATCCCTTTTGGACCAGGTATAATAATATCGCTGAGGCCATCACCATTGATATCGCCGTGAACCACTTGAGGACCTTGTGTACTCATTTTGTGATATATCAATTTTTCTCTATTGAAATCTATATAGAGATTTTCTTCATGGAAATAATCCAAATAATTTGATGGTTCTAGAATACTACTTTGAGAGATTCGTCTTTCTAGTTTGACATCAGAAGTCGCCTCTTTTTCATTGACAGTCAGTATCTGATTGACGGAAACTTGGGTGATTTGGGTATATTTGCCTGATGACCAAAAAATCTCAAGATTTATCATTTTGGCCTGGCCTAAACCTAAATGAGGTCTTGAGTCCATACAAGATTGAAATCCGCGTGTAGGTTGATTTTCGAAATAATATTTTTTTCCTGATTCATCGGTAGCTATTATATATGCCCCTATGCCAAATGTATTTAGACCTTCTCCTTTCAAATTCAATTTTAAATAACTATTATCCGAAATTTGAGTAGCTTTATTTTCGTAAATGAAGCAGGGCATATTGACATTATTTACGATGAGGTCAAGGTCGCCATCATTGTCCAAATCTACATAAGCACTTCCATTAGAAAAGCCTGTAGTCATGAGGCCGGTTTGTGGCGAAAGCTCAAAGAGAAAGTCACCTTTGTTTTTATATGCCTGGTTTGGAATAGGCCTTGATGGTATAATGTCTATCAATTCTTTGTAATTGACCCCATCTTCGTTGATAATAGAGGACATAACTGACTCATTGGCTATATACTGCAAATAATCTTGATCTGTGAGGTCCTTATAGATACCATTAGCTATAAATAAATCCTTTTGGCCGTCATTGTCCATATCAAAAAATAACGCCCCCCAACTCCAATCAGATGCCTCCACGCCAGCAAAACGCCCAATTTCTGAAAAAGTATTATTGCCGTTATTTTTTTGTAAGGTATTTCTCGTAAACTGATGGTGATAATCGCTGGATACATTATAATTGTATCGATTCCAGTCATCAAAAGTAGTGACGGTCTTCAATCTCGAATAGTCATGTGGCAACATGTCTGTCACAAAGATATCATTCCACCCATCATTATTGACATCAGCTAAATCAGCACCCATAGATGCGGCGCTTGTAGCTTGTATTTGATTGACCAAATCTTCTTTGAACGTACCATCCTTTTGATTGATGTAAAGATAGTCTCTTTCAAAAAAATCATTGGATATGTAGATGTCTTCCCAGCCATCTCCATTGACATCACCTATCGTCACTCCCAGCCCAAAACCTATGACACTGCCATATATTCCAGCTTTTTCACTGACATCAACAAACTTTCCGTTTTGATTTTCCAGAAGTTTATCTCCACCCATCGCATCTCTGATGGGGCGTTCATTTTTTCTTAAATTAAAACTTCCTATGGCCTGAAAAGAATTATTAAGTATATATACATCCAAATCACCATCCTTATCATAATCAAAAAATACTGCGTGGGTAGAAAAACCAGGATCATTAAGTCCATACTCTTTGGCTGATTCTATAAAAGTGAGGTCACCTTGATTAATAAATAGTTCATTTTCTTTATTGTCTCCCTTCACATCGCCTGAGTTACACACATAGATATCCAGGAGGCCATCCCCATTGATGTCCACCATAGTCACCCCTGTGGACCATGCCCTAGCTCCTCCACATCCTGAAGACAAGGTAATATCTTCAAACTCCCAATTTCCCTTATTGAGATACAGTTTGTTTGGCCCTTGGTTAGACACAAGATAAATGTCTTGCCATCCATCATTATTGACATCTCCTATGGCTACACCACCACCATTGTAATAATTTCTGTATTTATAAATATTAAAGTCATTAGCATCTGTGAGCTCATTAATGAAGTCTATACCCAAAGTTGCATTATCTTTAAGCTCAAAAAGTGTATTCTCCGCTGCGTTGTTCTCTTTTTTGCAAGAAAAACCGACTAATAGAAGAAATAAAGAAATGAAAATTAGACCTTTATTTTTTAAAACCTTCATTTTTTATTTTTGAATTTATAATTAAGATCTTCAATTTTGACACTAACGTCTTTTTCTGACTTAGGATAGATAGTTATCTGTCTGTTTCCATCTATTTTAGCATAAGCTTTATACTCTTTAAGTCCAAGATCTATCTCTATGAAACGATTGCCAGGATAGTGCCTTTCATAAAAGACTAAAAGCTCATTGGTCAAATTTAATGAGGACATATCTTCATTCCATGGCGCCCAAGATGCGTAATTATAAATCATATCCATACCCTGTATCACTTTCTTTTCGTCAAAGATACCATAAAAAAGCATCTCTTTCTTTTTGTTAACATCAGAGAGTAAACTATCTGGCTCTATATATTTTGCAAAATTATTTCCTGGTCCTTCTTTTATAAGTTTTGCCTTATTGAGATCCCAACATATACGAAAAAAATCATCTTTTGTCATGCCCATCTTCATACCAAAGATAAGTGAATCTTTCTGTATGCCACTAGCCAATCCTGCTTCAACGGCTCGGGTGTATTCAGATTTACAGCCCAAAAAACCAATAAATAAAAATGAAAAAATAATTAATTTTAGATACATGTATTCTATTTTAACAACTCAATTAATTGATACTACAAATTTTGACAGATTCATCATTGATACCAAAAATGAATTTATCTTGATAGGGTAAGATTTTCCTTATTTGACCAACTATATACATAGGAGTAATTTTAAAATTGTTTTGATTAAAATCCCCTTTCATGTCTAACACCCAACCCATAGACCCGTCATGTCTTCCAAACTGTGGTTTGATTTTGTAAAAATTCCCCCCTAAAAGTATCTTTAAGTGATTTTGGTTTCGGTCTGCAAAGATACTATGAACAGAAGAATATTGTGCTTCATGTGGCAAATTTAATATCTCAAAACCACTTTTATTATTAATAAATATAGAACTTGAAGTCCTGTCTAAAGTAAATTTTAACGCATTTTTAATTTTGTCAGCACTAAACATTTGATCTATAGACACTTTAGAAAAAGCTTTGTAGCTCTGAAATCTTTTCTTTAACATAGGAATTTGTGAAAACAACACGTCTAAATCATGAATAGGATAAAAGGAGCCGTTTAGTTTTTCACAAATAATGGGTTCTACACTACCATTATCATCAAAATCATTCAAGTACAGACTCATGCCAGACTTCAAAAAAGAATTTTCTCCTTCATTTCCTGCTATAATATCCATATCTCCATCCCCATCTATGTCTAGGACATTAAGCACATTCCACAATCCGATGCTTTGGGGTATTGTGACGGGTTTAGATAGCCGAAAATCTCCATTTTTACCTAAGAAATAAGTTAATGGCATCCATTTGCCACATACCAAAATATCTAAATGTCCGTCCCCATTGATATCCACAACTTTTATATCGGTAAGCATGCCTATATCTTTGGAATGCGGTACCATTTCGGTTTTAAATTGTAGATTTCCTAGATTGGTCAATATATAAATACTTCCAGACCTGCCAAATCTATCTGTTTTCATACTTTCGGCAACGACAAAATCTACCAAATTATCTCCATTGAGATCCACAGCTACAAAATTGGCTGTGGAAATGGGCGTATCAAAAGCTAGATTTAATTTTTTGAAAACGTTGCTGCCTTCATTAATATATATGACATCATCAAGCTCAGGCGACATAGAAGAAAATGCCTTGCCACCGTGCGCAACATATAAATCTAAATCACCGTCCAAATCTATATCGACAAAGAGCGCACTTATACTCTCCGATCTATAATCCATATCGAATGGAGTATTAACTTCCATATATTTTCCGTCTTTGGTCGATATGTATAATTTTGATGCTTGATTTTTACCTCCACCAATAAATATATCATCTATCTGATCATTATTGATGTCAGCTACTGCTATAGCTGGACCTGAAAATCCCTGCATTTCATACAGTAAGGCTTCACGACTAAATAAATTAATAGAGATATCTTGGTGCTTAAAATCCCAGTCACTATCAATGCACATTTTTAAGTTCTGTGTGGGATTTATATTTTTGTATTCTTGGATTTTCGTTTGAGTAATAAAATGTGTTTTGTTAGTTGCTAATTGTGTCATTAGAGAGTAGGAACCATCAGGCCAAAATATCTCCAGACTGTCCACAATATTTATGTTCCCTAAACCTATATGTAATTTGCTATCTACACTGGATTGAAAACCTCTTGACACATAGTTTTCAACCATAAATTTCTTGTTTTTTGCGGTAGCTATTACTTTAGCACCAATAGCTTTTGTATTTTTACCTTTTCCTATGAGTTGAATAGAAATAGACCTATTGACAGATGTATCTGTATTGTTTTTATAGATAAAAGAAGGCATATTGACATTATTGACAATGATATCGAGATCTCCATCATTGTCTAAATCTGCATAAGCGCTGCCATTGCTAAAAGTAGGTATATCAAAACCCCATTCATCAGATACATGAGTAAATTTAAAATGACCTTCGTTTTTGAAAACAGCATTTTTTATGGGCATTGAGGGCATACTGTCTATAAGCATTGTGATGACCTTTTCTTTTTTATCAATTTTGTTTTTTATCATAGTCGCATTGGCCGAGTAATTGAGATAATCCTTATCCAATAAATCCTTAAAAATACCATTGCTCACAAATAAATCTTTTAGTCCATCATTATCATAGTCTTGTGCAAGAGAAGCCCAACTCCATTCTGTATCAGCCACTCCTGCAAATCGGCCAATCTCTATAAATTTTTCATGTCCCATATTTCTATGCAGTACATTTCTTGCAAACTGGTGGTGGTATCCTTTATCGACACCAGCCATGTATTTATCCCAAGATTCAAACTGAGTTTTGGTTTTTTTCCTATCGAACGTACGAGGCAACATTTCAGTAACAAAGAGGTCAGGTAACAGATCATTATTAAGGTCACAAGCGTCAGCTCCCATTGATCCCATAGACATGGAAGGCATAGCGATATCCCCCATTTCTCTGAATGTCCCATCTTGTTGGTTGATATAAAGATAGTCCCTTTCAAAAAAATCATTGGAGATGAAGACATCTGGATAATTATCATTATTAAAATCACTGATGGTAATACCTAATCCATAACCAATTTTACTAGAGTACATTCCTACCTTTTGAGTAGCCTCTTCAAATTTTCCATTGTTATTAATCAAAAATTTATTTCCATCTACATCTGGGATATGCCGCTGGCCCTCCACTAAATCAAACTGCCCTACGGAGCGCAATGAATTATTTAGAATATACACATCTAAATCCCCGTCTCTATCGTAGTCAAAAAAAGCTGCATGAATCGAGAGTCCCTCAATATCTAGTCCATATTCGCGTGCGCTTTCAACAAAAGTCATATCTCCCTGATTAATAAACAATTCATTGTGCCTATTAGCACCACCTGGTTTTCCAGCCTTGCATATATATATATCTAACAGCCCATCTCCATTGATATCAACCATAGTAGCTCCAGTAGACCAAACATTAGGACAGGCCACACCGGCTTTTTCAGTAATGTCTTCAAACTTCCAGTTGCCTTTGTTTAAAAAGAGTTTATTGTTTTCTATATTTCCTGTAAAATAAATATCAGGTAACCCATCATTATTAATATCTCCAATGGCCACGCCTCCCCCGTTGTAAAAATTCCGGTAAGTATAAGTATTAAACTCTTCATCATATGGCACATCATTTGAAAATTCCAGGTTAGTCTCCTCTGGAATAGTGAGGGAAAATTGCTTAAAATCTGTTTGATGTCCACAAGACTCAAAAAGCAAACTAATGAATACATTTATAATAGATAAGTATTTCATATAAAAAATAAAGGATCAAATGTAAACAATTTAAAAAACAAAAAGGCCATCCGAAGACGACCTTTTTGTACATATTTTATTAAATAATGTTAATATCCTGGATTTTGTCTTAAAGTACCGTTACTAGCTGTAATCTGTGTCTGTGGAATAGGGAACAGAGTCACGTGCGATGGCGATACTGGTTTTTCCCACCAAGTACCATTATACTTGCCAAATCTAATCAAGTCAGTTCTTCTAGCACTTTCTTGAAACATCTCACGACCTCTTTCAGCTAAGAAACTATCCGCTGTAATATTAGTCATATTAGCAACACCAGCGCGTCTTCTCAAAATATTGACATCGTCAGTTGCTAAACTCCAATTACCAGCCGCTCTAGCCAAAGCTTCACCTCTAACTAAATACATTTCTCCCAATCTGACTATCGGATAATCGTTATCCATGTTAGGTCTTCCTAACTGTTTGAAGCTGAATTTACCTGCTCTCGCTCCAGCCTCTCTCAAAGAGTTAGGTGCCAATTCATTAATTCTAGGGGTATAGTTCAATACCAAGTCGCCATCATCAGAAGCATAATCTAAGATAGCTGATCCTCCGAAGTCTAATTGTGGCCCTACAATAAAATTGTTGGCCTTACGCTTGTCACCATCTTCATATGAGTTATAAAACTCCTCTAAAGTAGCATAACCATTCCAAGGCTGCTCATCTAGATTCCATGTAAATTGGCTAGAATAGTGAAGATTCATTTGCGAAAAATTCATGTCAGGTCCTGTAGCCTCGTCGTAAAAAACTACAAAAATATGCTCAGGGTTATTAGCGTTATTTGGAGCAAATACAGCTGCATAACCTTCTAATTCTGCAGGGTCAGACTCTACAGCTGGTCTTCTACCTAAATTTGGCACTTTACAGCCGACGTCACACAATGAGTAAACACCACTGTCAACAACTAATCCCGCAGCTATGGCAGCTTTGTCGTACATATTTTTACCCGCATACACTTCAGCGTTTAGGTAAAGTTTGGCTAAAAGGCCTAAAGCACCATATACATTAATTCTATAAGTGTTATTTCCAACACCTAATGGACTTAAAGACAAATCCATGCCTGCAGATACTTCAGAAGCTTCTAATGCAGCCAAAAGTTCAGCCTCAACAAAATCGTAGACTTGCTCTTTTGTAGCTTGTGGCTCATCCTTACCAGGAGTGGTGATAATTTTTACATTTCCAAAAAGATCCAGTAAACGCATATAAAAATACGCACGTAAAGCACGTACTTGAGCAGTTTGACCTGCATCAAGAGATTCACTAGCCAAAAGTTCATTACAAGTATTGATAGCAATGTAATGATTGACCCAAGTGTTATTAACGAAATCGTGCGATGCATTGTATGTATGCCTATGTAAATCTACAAGGATACCACCATCAAACCAGTCACCACCTTTGGCAGCTATACACATCTCATCTGAAGTGATTTCTTGTATACTGTAATAGGATCCATGATTGGCTGTACCTGTACTTCTTAATTGAGCGTAAGCGGCACCCAGTACGTCAGTGGCACCACCACCACCACCACCACCTATACCAGGTAGACTTATATCATTTGTGATATCGCCTTTGAGTTCCTCAGTCAAGTCTGTACAAGACCCAACCATGAAGAACAGGCTTGAATAAATTAAAAATTTCCCTATATTTCTCATTTTTTATAAATTTTAAAAGTTAAAGTTTATACCTAAAGTAAATGTTCTCGCCATTAAATAGTTACTTCTTCTATCTATACCAGGGATAAGTGGATTTCCTCTACTATAATCAACTACGGCACCATTATCCGAAGCCCCATAATCAACTAAACTAGGCTCTGGACTTGCCCCTGTATATTTAGTGATAATAAATAAATTTTGACCCGTCAAGGCTATATTCACATTTTTTAGATATTTATTACTACCAATGTTCCTAGAGATAGTTAAATTGTCTAACATAAAGAAGTCAGCTCTCTCAACATACAATGAGCTAAATCTCGCAGCTGTTAAGCCATCTACAGCCAAAGAAGAATTAACAAAATTATAAGATGTCTGAGTGCTAATCCTAGGCTCGTAAAAAGCTCTCCAAGTATTTACAAGACTATGTCCAAAAGCACCCCTAAAAAATGCATTAACATTCCATCCTTTATAATTAATACTATTGACCCAGCCTAATTCAAAATCAGGAATACCTTTACCCAATATCTGGAAGTCACCTTGTGGATCATTCCATTTATCCTGACCAGCGATTATCTGACCATCACCATTTATATCTACCATAATAGGTTCGCCACTTTCTGAAACCTGACCAGAGAATACAGGTCCCCAAATCTGTCCAATCTCTTCGCCTTGTCTAATTAAAATTAAATTTGTGTTATTTTGGCCCGGGGCACCTAAAACTCCAGCTATATCTTCATTAATGACATAATCAGTTAATTTGGATTGGTAAGTCGACAATCTAACTCCTGTATTATAAGTAAAGTCAGATTTTTTGATTAAGTCGTAATCCACTGCCAATTCTAGACCTCTCGTATTTAAAGAACCCGCATTTTCCCATCTTCTTTCAGCCCCAAATACCGCTGCATCTACAATTCTCTCTATGATAAACCCATCGATGTCTCTATTATAGACATCAAATGTAACACCCCAACGACCTGATTTGAAATCAATTCCTAAATTTGTCTCTCTTTTCTCTTCCCATCTTAAATCAGGATTAGCCGCTCTAAGAAGTCTAGTAGAAACACTACCATCAGGACCATTTTCAATTTGTCTGAGCTCTTGTGATAATCCATTAAATGGAGGCAATGACCCAGTAACGCCATATCCCACTCTCACCTTAAATAAATCAACATTATTTATATTAGCATATCTGTTGATATCCACCCCTAGACCTAACGCTGGAAATAGTCCCCATTGATTTCCTTCTCCGAACCTTGTTGAGCCTTCCCTTCTTATAGAAGCGTTCACGAAGATGGCATCGTCAAATGTATAGTTGGCTCTACCAAAGAAAGCAATAACTTTCTCATCAGGTGAAGCACTTGAACCCGCTCCTATAAAACCTCTGTTTTGTAAATCTTGAGAAACACCAATATTGTTTGACCAATCTAAGTCATTATTTGGGAAATCTCCTAAACTAAATCTGTAATCAGTGAAGTTAGTTTGTTGATAAGAATATCCCCCTGTTATACTTAAATTAGAATTCCCCAATTCTGTAACATAAGTCAAAAACCCTTCATACAATTGGAAATTCAACTCATTATTATAAAAATCTGCGCGACCTTTTCTAGTGGGACTTGTAGCATTACCTCTAAAAAACGATGTCGTAGGATAATAAGCTCTAGAAGAAAAAGTATTATTTTGATTTGCTATATTAAAGTTTGCTGACAGATTTTCTAAAATATCATATTTAAAATTAGCTCCAAAATTAAATTCCTTAGCTTTACCTCTATTATAATTTTGATTTACAATAGAAGAAGGATTAAAGCTATCAAATAAGCCCAAAGTTTCAAAATAGTCACCAAATTGTGCACTATTGAAAGGGAAAGGTGAATTAGCACCAAGTACAGGAGCTGTTGGATTGTATAAAGTAGCATATCTAAAGGCTTCATTAAAAGAGAAATCTTGGTTTCTAGTAGTAAATGATGAATTAAAGTCGATGGTCAATTTATCATTTAATGCCTTAGTGTTTAAGTTTATTCTTGTATTGAATTGATCAAAACCTGATGTACGAAGTATTCCATCTACATTCCTCATATTTGCTGACACTCTATAAGTCGTGTTGCCCATACCTCCTTCAGCCGACAAGCTATTTACTCTATTAAGACCCATTTGCGTCACTTCCCTCAGCCAGTCCGTATCACTACCCAAATCAGTACCTCCAGCTGCCTTAAACTCCGAAGCGCTCATAACAGGCACAGATCTTAAAACACTCTGTGCTCCTAATTGCCCACTGTATGAAAGATTAATGCCACCCTTTTTAGAACCTTTTCTAGTTGTAATAATAATCACCCCAGCCGATCCTCTAGTTCCATAAATAGCAGACGCAGACCCATCTTTTAGGACGTCCATTGTTTCAATATCTGCTGGGTCTATATTACTCAAAGAGGCCCCAATGATACCGTCAATTACAATAAGTGGCTCTGCATTGGCCCCTACCGTTGAGATACCTCTCATTCTTATTACAGAGGGTCTATTGGGATCGCCGCCTCTATTGTAGGTTTGAAGCCCAGCCACCTTACCTTGCAATAATTGAGCTGCATCAGATATGGGACCCTTATTGAAGTCCTCACGACCAACACTAACTACCGCCGATGTGATTTCCTTCGTCTTTTGAGATCCATAACCTACTACAACAACTTCTTCTAGTTGCTTACCAGCCTCTAATAAGACATTATAAGTATTGGATGCTCCTACAGTGACTTCTTGGTCATTATAACCAGCATAAGAAAACACAAGTACGTCCCCCTCCTTAGCTCGAAGAGAAAAGTTTCCGTCAAAGTCAGTAATCGTTCCTGTTAATGACCCTTTTACTAAAATGTTGGCGCCAATTAGCGCCTCTCCACTCGTTGCATCAGTCACTTCACCTGATATCGTTTTTTGCGATATACCCGCCGAAAGTAAAACAACAACAAACAGGGCAGAAAAACACATCTTTGTTAAAATCTGTCTCATGAATTAAATTTGATTAAATTGTTAATTAATAAATTGATTTAATAATTTGTAATTATTTGCTAAACTTTGTCCCAGATAATTACAAAATTACCGCAATGTTAATTAAATGTATTTAAAATGTTAAATAAAATTTAACGAAAACGTTTGCGCAATCCTTTGTTGTGAATAATTTATTTTTATAGGTAAGCTCTAATAGAAAAAGTTGTACATTGAATTTAAAAATAATAAAAGATTT
>DAIPYV010000042.1:0-22388 GCA_036782555.1 Saprospiraceae bacterium | reverse complement strand
CTTCATTATGTGCACTGTCTGCAATAGTTAAAGGGTCTTGACTTAAAACTTGCCACCGCCCCATATAGCCAAGTTTTTTTGAAAGTTGGGGAAAGAATTCTCTAATTTTTTCAGTTGAAATAGGCAATAATTGACTTAAATACTTAAGAGTATAAAGAGATGTGATTAAGTTTTTTTCTTGAAAGGGCCCTTCAATATCAATCTTCAAGTCACTCAGCCACAATGTGCCATCTATAATAAAATCATAAGATGTAGCCCCATTCTCTACTTTTTTCAGTAAAGTCGCTTGCTGGTCAGCGAAGTAAATACTTGATATCCGCTCTCTGGCTTTATTTATGAAAACCTGTTTAACTTCAGCTTGGGTCTCTCCGATAATGATAGGTACATTATGTTTTATTATGCCCGCTTTTTCCCCAGCTATTTCTGGCAAGGTATTGCCTAACATACTTTGGTGGTCATAGCTGATATTTGTAATAATGGATAGTAAGGGCGTGATGACATTGGTAGAATCAAGTCTCCCACCCAATCCGGTTTCTATAACAGCAATATCCACTTTTTGAGCAGCAAAATACTTAAGAGCCATCACAAAAGTCATCTCAAAAAATGAAGGTTGTATGATATCAATAGCAGTCCGATGTGAATTGATAAAATTGACAATAAACCGAGGAGATATATATTGCCCATTGATTTTGATACGTTCTCTAAAATCCTTGTAATGCGGTGACGTGTAAAGGCCCACCTTCAAACTTTGGGCTTGAAGCCCTCCTGCTATGATGTGACTTGTTGTACCTTTACCATTAGTCCCCGCTATATGGATCGTTTGGATAAGATTTTGTGGATTCCCTGCAGCCTCGCACAGTTTAAGGGTATTGGTCAGGTCTTTTTTATACGCAGCCGCTCCTTGTCTTTGAAACATCGGTAGCTGTCCGTTAAGATATTCAAGAGCTTCTTTGTAATTATGAATTTCCAAATTCAAAAATTTATCATCCCTAACAGTAAACTAAAAAAATAGATTAATTGATTATTATAAATCTATCAACTAAACCTATTGCCAAGAGGACTCTGACCTTGAGATAACCTATTAAGCAACTTGGAAAATCGTACCCCAATAGCAACTAAGTCTTTGGTTTCTAATAAAATACTCAGTACTAAATCCGTATTTTTAAAACCATAGGCTTTATGAGATATACCCTCTACTTGTTTGGAAAGAGACGCTTCTATATTATCGAATATATTGCGTTTTATATGTTTAAAATCGTTGAGTTCGGCATAGTTATTGACCTCCAATGCTTTAGCAATCGAATTGAGATAGGTAACTACATCGATTTCTATCTTGCGGATATTTTGTTCTTGAATTTCAGTGACAGGCTTGTGAGCATTCTTAATGTGACTTTCAGCAGCATTTATTATCAAGCCCAAAGATTGAAGTATATCCTGCATCTGATCATTACTTAAAATATACAACTGGGCCGTCTGTCTGCCACTCAAACTAGATTTTTTAATAGCTTTGTAAAGATTATTTTTGATGTCTGAATAGAATGTACTCAGATTTTCAAATTGTTGTTTGGATAGCAAGATTTTTTCTCGGTCCTCTGAAAGCAAACCTTCGATAGCCAAATGATAACACTCAGATATACTATTGAGACTTGAAGCCAATTTATGTGCTGTTTTATTGAGTGCCTTGTCAGTACTTAAATCTATGGAAGATAAAACATCCTCACTTTCCTGCTTTCTCAATCTCGACATTTTATGTTTGTAATTTGTGTAGGAAATGATACTCACAACCAAAGCAACAACAAAAATAAGTCCAGCTAATTCAAATTGAATTAAGACAAGAGCTATAATAGCCGCTGTAACAAATGCAACTATAGCTGTAACAAACCAACCCGCTATAACATTAAACACCCCTGCTATCCTATATGATGCGGACTCGCGTCCCCAGGCTCTATCTGCCAATGATGTACCCATCGCTACCATAAAAGTGACATAAGTCGTAGACAATGGAAGCTTTAAAGATGTACCTAAGGCTATCAACATACTAGCTATGGTCATATTAACTGAAGCACGCACTAAATCAAAAGCGGCTTTATCCTCGCTTTCTGATTCTACAATAGGTATAAATTGAGCATTGATTTTGTTTTGCCATGTTAGTGGAACGATTTTTTCCATTGTTTGGCTGAGTTTCACACTTCCTCGTACGATGCCTCTAGACAAAGCATTTGAAGCAAATCTCTCCACAGTTTCATCCTGCGATGCTAGATTGACCTCAGTAGCGGAGACTGTGCGGATTTTTTGGGAAAACCACAAAGTGAGTGTCATGATAACACCACTTAATATGAGATATAAATAGGGTGTTTGAATCGGAAACTTAAGACCAGACATAAGATATTGACTAGAATTGAGACTACCTCCTAATACAGTATTGGCAGAATTGTATAAATCATAAGCTTGCCAACCCGCCAGAGGTACACCTACAAAATTCACTAAATCATTGCCCGCAAAGGCCATAGCCAAACTAAAAAGTCCAGCAAAGACTACTATTCTGAGCGGATTGATGCCCCGATTTTCTAAAATAAAAAACATCAATAACCAAAAAACTAACATGCCTAAAAGAATAGAAGTAAAATTATCTTGTATCGTAGTGACGATTGACTCAAATGTCCGCGAACCAAAAAATATTTCATACACAGCATCACCGCTATTTACAGAACCCTTTATTAGTTTAAATTCCATCTCTTCACCAGACACATTATTAAACTTAATAACCTCATCTGAAGGAATAACCCCTGAAAAATTCGGATTAATGGATTTTTTATAATCGATAAGCTCTTTAACTGTTAAAGTCTTGATATTGAAAGTGGACTTTAATCCTTTGAAAACCAAAAAATATGTCAATGCCAACATAGCCAAAGCTGACCAGATCACACCAATATATTTTAACCTCCTTTTGTAATTAAAACTAAATAACACACGACTTACCCACATAACCAGCATCCCTACAGAAAATGCGATAAAAACAGAAATAAAAATTCCGCTAATTATGGTTTTGGTTTTTGCCCAATTGAGATAGCCTATTATACCAGCTGATGGATCATTATTATTAAACAAATAACTCATAGGCAAATCTGAAGACAATATCTTGTAAGCTGCCACGATAACGGAAGCACCTAATAGCTCAAATATTATAGATACAGTGGTAGATGTGGGAAAACCCAAAGTGTTGAAAGCATCCAATAATATAATATCTGTAAGCATCACAGCAATAAATATTACCATGACATTTTCTATACTAAAATATTCAGGATTAAATATACCCATACGAGCTATTTCCATCATGCCCGCTGATGAAAGAGCACCAAAAAATATACCCACAGTAGCCACCCACATGATGGTCTTAAAATTAGCAATATTCGAGCCTATAGCCGAGTTCAAAAAGTTGACAGCATCGTTGCCAACCCCTACTACAAGGTCAACTATTGCTACTACAGAGAGAACGATGAGACCTATATATAAGAATGAATCCAAATCTTTGTATATTAATAAGGGACAAAGATGCTAAATATTTTCATTCAACACAAAATATTTTTATATTAAGTAATTATTAATTTTAAAAATAGTGACTTGAATTAGTGTTTTTCTTACTCTATAATCCGACTGTTTTCCCACATAAATAACTAAGAAACTGAATACCACATTAGCAAAAAATATAATTGGACTAAGTCATCTTAAAATTTTGTACTTTAAAAAGTGTAATCTAGCACAATTCGTAAAATATGTTTAATGATATTCTTGCCAATTGAGAAATTTTTAACTTTTATCTAACTAAGTTTAAATAAACATAATTATATATTTATGGTTTTTTAATTTTACATTCGTGTTTACTTATGTTTAAAAATGACGGACAAGCCGAACACCGTTTTAAGAAGTAGGCAAATTAAATCAAAATATTATGTTTAGAAACACATTTTTTGCATTTCTCACATGCGCTTTAACATTGACTTCATGTGACCAAACGACACAAAAAGTCAAAGATGAGGCCAACAACATCCTTACACAAACAAATGAGTCTGTTCAAAAAGTTATCGATGACTTGGGTTTAACTTATGTAGAAGAAGGTGCTCAGGATATTATAACTTACGACGAGGTAAATGCAGCTCAGCAAGCCTGGTGTGATGCTTTAGTTGAGATAGGACGTTTGCATGACACAGGTGGCGATGCGAGAGCTTATGCCCAAAAAGTACTGACTGAAGCTTACAATTACGATCAAGGAAAGGTGTTTTTCAAGCCAACATTGGCTCATGGTCCGCTAACTTTTCGCAATACAAAAGAAGGCGCTTTGGCATATTTTGTAGGCGGAGACACCAATTATCCTGATGATAAAGGATTCGCATTGAAGCCCTGGGTGAAAGCAAGATACGATAATGCTGGAGATGCCAACGAGGGCATTCAAATTTATGGATCAACGGCTATCACTATGGGGAACGTATGGGTGACAGACAAAGAGGGAAATGAAGTGATGGTAGATAAAACTTGGGTTTTTAGAAAAGGAAAAGATGGAAAGCTAAGAATAATCGTTCATAAATCATCTCTGCCATTTAGCCCACAGTAAATTAAAATAATTCATCCATTTTTTTTAGTTCAATGCTAAGTTATTAATATTTAATCTTAATTATAATATTTAAAAATTATTGTCCTGAGCAAATTTATTTTATCACTATGTTTGGTATTTATATTTGTGAGTTGTGACAAGGAAAATGAAATCCTTCCTACAACGCCCACAATAGATTCATTGAGCGAATTTATTTCTTTGCCAGAAGGGGTGAGAATCTTAGAATTTGTTGAAGATGGTATCAATAAAACTCATTATTTCAGTCCATATGTATTTACATTTTCCACAAATGGTACTATTGAGGCTGTTTCCCTTGACAATACAGTCAATGATACTTACAGGTTATTTAAAGATGATGGAAAGATAGAATTGGAAATGTTATTTCCTAATTTTGGCGAATTTGATGAATTAAGAGACGATTGGTATTTTATGTCACAAAGTGCCAATTCACTTTTGTTTAATGACAGTGAAGACATATTAAAATTTCAAATTAATTAATTTATAAACAAACTGATATGAAAATAAATTTAATTTATACTTTTTTAGGTTTTTTAATTTTTCAATGCTCTTTGATGGCACAAGATAATGGAGAGGCCAAAACATTGTTGGGCGGGAATAGTGTAATTCAATCCAAAGACATTGGCTTTTTTGTGTCACCTTCCATTGGATTTACTGAAATGGATAAAAGCCTTACTTCTTTATTAAATGTCAGAGCAGGTATTAACTTTAAAGATAGGCTCTCGATTGGAGGCTATTTCAATACTTCGCTCAATGAAATTAGGCCCGAAAGTGAAGTTTTGCCCAATATATATATGGATTACTGGACTGCGGGTGGTTTTGCTGAATATACATTATTGGCCAAAAAACTAGTGCACCTGACATTCCCATTATACATAGGTTTTGGTGAGGTGCAAATGGACAATGAAGACGGTGAAGCTAGATTAGGTGAATCCCATTTTTTTCAAATAGAACCCTCCGCTTTACTAGAAATCAATCTTCAGGAAAATATTAGGATTAATCTCGGTGCAGGGTACAGATTTGTAAGCGATATGACCTACAGAAATTTTAATCAGGCCGATATTTCTGGTTTAACGGGGTATGTGGGACTAAAATTTGGACTATTCAGGTAAATTTAGTCCTGAATTCAAATGATAAAATTGAATTTTGGTATAAGAAGTAAAACCATAACCTTCCTGTCAAGAGCAGGGGGCAAGTAAAATCAACACTTTTGACTAGGTATAATACTTGACTATGTATTGACGTAAAAAACGAAATCTAAAGTTTAGATTTTGCAGAGGTTTTGTTTTGTTATACCCGACAGTTTAAATGCTATTTATCCCTACCTACCAAAATAAATGAAGTTAGGCAGGGATTTTTATTTTAATTCTTGGCTTAAGCCACTTATGTGACCTATGAGTTTTCTCAAATTGAATTATGGTATAAACTAAAAATCTAAAATGCACAACCCTATTTGCCGTATCATGTCTTTAGTTTGGAATTCTTGCCATGGGTGAAAGTAAGAAACGTTGATGCTGAAGATGCCAACAAAGGCATCTGGTTATAAGGATAAACAGCTATGATTACAGTTAACCTATAGTGTCAGACAAAGAGTACTATGAAGAAATGATGTTAGATAAAACTTGTGTTTTTAAAAAAGGAAAAGGTGGAAAGCAAAGAATAATCGTGTATAATTGTTCTCTAGCATTTTGCCCATAACAAAGTAAAAAGGCTGTATAAAAAGATAGCCCATTTTTATTGAATCAAGACAACCTCAAAAAAAATAATTTCAATCCCATTGCTGTCCAGGAAAGATTGAATTAAATAGAGTTAACTACATTGATACAATATTGTATTCTTTAAAGATGCAACTTTTTGTTTACATCCATACTATTATTAAATCTTTTATTTTGTGATAGGTATTCGTCATCAATATCGTCAAGATAAATACTTAATTTTATTTATATAAACGATAACATTATAAAATGAAAAATTATAATATTCACAGTCAGTCAATTTTGATTATTGATATGAAAAATATGAAGTTTCTTCCGAAAGTCTAAATAACGATAATAGCTAACTTTATCAATAGACATAATCAAGGAAAAAATGAATTCCAGAAAAACAGGATATAGTAATAAAAAAAAGTGGAATTCCCCTCAAGGAACTCCACAATTAAAAGAACTGAACTTTTATTTTAGTATTATGCTAACTTTTCTTTGGCTGTTTCACTTATAGCGATACTATAAACTACTAAACCAAAACCAATTTTGTTGATAGCATCAGCAATATTGTAAAATAAATCTACACTAGATGATCCCCAACCTAATCCAGTATTGAGCCAACCACCTTCCATACACATATATCCAATAGGATAAATGGCCCAGCCTACAAGAACGAACCAGGCTAAAGTGCGAACACCTCTCTCTACAACGGCACTATTACTAGCTTTAGCTAACTGAGCTACCTCACCATACCAAGCGGTATAAAGAATGTAAACATAACCCACTGTAGATATAACACCCCAAATTACTGAATGGGATGTACTTCCTCCAGGAGGGTTGAAAGCTTCTCCTATGTACCCAGCTACTAACATCAACACAGATGCTGCAATAAGTTTCCATAAAAGACCGACTTTAGCACCAGCAGCTTTAGTCAATAAATAAAACTCTACACACATGAGGGGTACCGTTAAGGTCCAGTCGATGTAACGCAATGCCGTAGGGTTGTCACCCGTCGCCATATAATAATCTCTCATGTAATAGTAATGCACTGCTGCAATACCAGTGATTAAACCAGAAACTAATAAAGAGATTTTCCATTTTTGGCTTACACTACTCCTTTCAAAAAAGAAAAATACAGCAGCAGCAAACATAGCCATGTACCCTGTGAAGAAGGTAAAAGCAATAGGATCATCCTTGGGAATCGTCATAATGTCTAGAAAAAACATAACTTTTAGGTTTAAATTGTTAAATAATTCTTTTCAAACGAACGATTTTAATTTTTGTTTAACAACTATTGGTATTTTATTAAACAATTATTTTTTTTTTTATAAATATAGTTAATATTATCTATTTTATAAGCAATTCTTATCAACACAATATTTTAACATAATAAGCTAAAGCGATATAATTAAATCTTAACACATTATAATTTATAATTATAAACACTATGATTGATAACAGGAAAAGAGAATGAATAAAAAAGGTCCAGGCGGGGAGCCATGGACCTGTAATTAATAAACCAATCTCATAAAAAGTTTATAAATAAAGACGAAAATCCAATCCTATGATTGTTCCCAAAATATATTAGAACAATTTCTTCGGATTCTACTAAATTCAGGTTGTAAAGACTGCCTTCAGTTTATAAAAAATCATGAGTAAAAATATAATATAATGAAAAAAGTATTAATCTACATTATTGAATAAATAATTGTTATTACTAATTATAATATTGTTATCCTCGTCCATATTTACCATAAATTTAGAAGCATCAGATGCTTTAGACTTTACAGAATCATCAAGTACGACATTTCTACGTGCATAGGCTGGCACATTCTCCAAATCAGCAATCATCTTAGCATTATCAAGAGGCTTACTAGTGCTCTTGCGTAAAAACTCTCTTCTAGCGGCATCAGCCTCACGTTTTTTACGCAACTCTTCAGACAGTTTAAATCTGTCATGTTGGCCGTAATCTTCGCGTTTAACACCTAGCATATCTATCGTTTTTTTAACATCATCTGTATCAAAATCTACGATATTATCAGCTTCAATAGTACCAAAATCGAAAACCTCCGTTTCATCAATACTAACTTTTTGTTTAATCTGATGGCTCTCCAGTGAAACTACTATTTTTTCTGGAACTTCTTCTTTTTTCTTAGAGCCACCCTCTTTAAATCCAGTGGCAATAAGGGTAATCATTATTTTTTCTCCTAATGATTCGTCATAGCAATTGCCCCAAATTAAATCAGTACCATAACCAGCCTCCTCTTGAACATGCTCTGTAATTTCAGCCACTTCTTCCATCGTCACTTCACTGGTACCAGAAGTAATATTCAATAAGATATGTTGCGCCCCTCTGATATCATTATCTTCAAGCAATGGAGAGTTTAGTGCCGCATTAATAGCTTTTCTAGCTCTATCATCACCCTCAGCTATAGCTGTACCCATTATGGCTACACCACTATTCTTCATAACGGTATTGACGTCCTCAAAATCTACATTAATTATACCTGTCACTGTAATTATTTCAGCAATACCTTTTGCAGCAGTGGTCAAAATATTATCAGCTTGTGAAAATGCAGCTGACAAAGCCAAGTTAGAATGAATATTTTTTAGCTTTTCATTGCTAATCACTAATATACTGTCGACATTCTTCTTGAGTTGATCAAGCCCCTCAAAAGCCTGTCTTTGTCTACGTATGCCTTCAAATTTGAAAGGTAAGGTGACAATGCCCACGGTCAAAATGTCCATTTCCTTAGCCACTTTGGCTATGATAGGAGCAGCTCCTGTACCTGTGCCACCGCCCATACCTGCAGTAATAAATAGCATCTTTGTACCATCATTTAGCCATTTTCTGATATCTTCTATAGATTCTATACATGACTGTTTTCCCACCTCAGGAATGCTTCCAGCACCTCGCCCTTCTGTCAGATTGGGCCCTAGAGATATTTTAGTAGGTACTGGACTCGCATCCATAGCCTGAGTATCTGTATTGCATACAGCAAAATCCACACCTGTAATCCCTTGTCTATACATGTGCGCAACAGCATTGCCACCGCCGCCGCCGACACCTACTACTTTTATTATAGATTTCTCGTTGGAAGGTATATCGAATTTCATATCAATTATATTATTGGTTTAGAAAAATTTTTAAATTATTTATATGATGAATGACATTTTATTAAAATTCAGAGTCAGGAACGGTTTCAAAAAAATCCTTTGTATAAGAATAAAGCTTATTAAACAAACCTTTCTTTTTATTGCCATTGCCTTCTGATTCGCTCAATGTGTCATCTTGTTCTTTGAAAACATCCGTCTCTTTCGCTTTTTGAGATCCCATAATAAATGGTGATTCTTCTTGATCGTCATAGCCTTCCACAAATCTAGTATTAACGTCTCTATTATCGATAGCATGCTTTAATAAACCAACAGCTGTAGCAAATATGGGACTTGCTAATTGGCTGCTGTAACCATGAGCCAAATGCTCAATGGGTTGACCGATACGAGTCGGCATACCAGTATGGTATTCAGATAACAAATCTATATGTCTCAGCAATGAGCCGCCGCCTGTGAGAACCATTCCAGCTATAAGTTTATTCTCGTATCCCGATCTCCTAATTTCCCAAAGTATATAATCAAATATTTCTTCTACTCTCGCCTGAATGATTCTGGATAAATTCTTTTCAGAGATTTCCTTGCCCTCTCTACCTTTAAATCCAGGTATAGTGATAATTCTATTATCCGTAATTTCGTCAGCCAAAGCACTACCAAATTTTACTTTCAATTTTTCGGCTTGCTCATTGAGAACTGTACAGCCTTCTCTGATATCTTTTGTGACTACATTGCCACCAAACGGTATAACGCATGTATGTCTAATTATGCCATCTTTAAATATTGTAATATCAGTCGTACCACCCCCAATATCAACCAAAACTACACCAGCCTCTTTTTCGTCAGCTGAAAGAATAGATGCGGAAGATGCTATAGGTTCTAAAGTCACGTCAGCTACATCCAATCCCGCTTTCTCCACACATCTCAAAATATTCCTACTGGCTGATATTTGGCCCGTGATGATATGAAAATTAGCCTCCAATCTCACTCCAGACATACCTATGGGGTCAAAAATATCCTGCTCATCATCTACAGTAAATTCTTGTGGTACGACATGTAAAATCTTATCTCCTGGAGGTAAAACCAATTTGTACATATCCTTTATTAATCGGTCGATGTCTACCTGACTTATCTCAGAATTTGAGTCGTGCCTGACTAGCAACCCATGATGATGCAAGCTTTTAATGTGCTGACCAGCTATGCCTACGTGTACTACCCTAAATTTACACTTAGCATTTTTTTCTGCTATATCTATAGCTTCCCGGATAGCTTTGACCGTCTTGTCGATATTGGATACTACTCCTCGAGACACTCCTTCTGAAGGGACCACTCCCATACCTACGATTTCCAATTTGCCGTACTCATTGTATTGTCCGGCGATGGCACATACCTTTGTGGTCCCAATATCTAGGGCTACCGCGGTATCTTTAAAATTTAACTGACTGTTCATAGTACAAATATTTAATGATGAATACTTTGCTTTTTAAATAGATGATATACTATCTCTCATTGTTAAAATAGGCTTTTCAGCTAGTTCAGGATTTGAAAGCTGCCCTCTCACTTGTCCTGAATACTTCAAATTAAGCGTCTTATACCTATTCCAACCTAACTTAGACATACCATCTTTATAGAATACTTTTAAATTAAAAAATTTATCGTCTATCATCTCAGCATTGCCAAAAATGATTTTTTCCCTTCCCAATTTGGGAATCAATACGATATCCCTTTCTTTACCACTCTCTACATGAATCTGCTCTATTAATGATCTTAAAAAATCGTCTTGAGCTATATACATGGCTACTTGAAATACCTCTCTAAATTTAGAAGGTTTATCTTCATCCAAAAAATTAGGGTCATATACTTCATTCAATCCCGTCGCTATAGGCACCCTTATGGCACTTCCTAATGTGGTAGGTATTTGGTACCCTTTATCATCCAAGTAAAATTCAGCCCCAACATTATCAATCACACGTAGTATGGGTTTCTTTTGGCTCACCAAGACATTCAATCGATCATTAGAATCAAAATACAAATCAGCTCTCCCTATTCTCTTATCCGTATTGAGTTTAGCCTCAAGATGTCTTATATCTAATGATTTTATATCCGCCTGATTGATATTGCGGCCTGATTCTTTTTCTATTATACGAATGATATCGCTCTCAGTAATAAAGCGGTCCTGACCATTCATTGATTCAATGTGTACCACTAAGGACGTTACCTTAGCTTTTGATTTTCTTTGGACTGAGAAAAACAGAAGCGTCAGAATACCACTTATGAGTAGTATCCAAACTATCGTATCTCGCACACGCTTCATATTTAATTTTCTTTCTGCCAATTTAATTTTATTTTATTATTAATGGTTAAAGGATTTTGGTTTTATTAAAAATTTTTTAATTTTTGGTACAAAAGTATCTATATCGCCTGCTCCCAATGTCATCACTACTTCATATACTCTACCTTTTAGTGCTTCCATAAAGGTTGATTTGTCCACCAGCATTTTATTTTTGTTTTTCATTCGGTCAAAAATAATCTGAGAGGTAACACCTGGTATCGGTAACTCACGCGCAGGGTAGATATCCATCAAAATCAACTCATCACATGGGTCTAGCTCTTCTGCAAATCCATCCACAAAATCCAGAGTCCTAGTGTAAAGATGTGGTTGAAAAATCACTGTTAACTTACGCCCCGGATATAAGGTTTTTGCAGCGTCGATGGCCATTTTTATCTCTCCAGGATGATGTGCATAATCATCAATATAAACCAACTCAGCACTATCGATTATTTTCTCAAACCTGCGTTTAATACCTTTAAAATTACTTAATGCCATTCTGATAGCCTCCTCTTTAACTCCATTCATTAAGCCTACAGTGATCGCCACGCATGCATTTTCCACATTGTGCGTACCAGGTAAATTCAGCACTATGTGTTCCATTGACGTGTTTAATCCAAGGTAATCAAACGTATATTTTCCATTGATAACTCGAATGTTTGAAATCTTTATATCCGCATCAGTTTCGTCCCCATAAGTTAAGATTTTGATTCCCCTTGATGTCAAAGAAAGTATATCAGCTTCCTTAAAATGTGATTCCAAACCCTTGCGCAAGATCAAAAATCCATTATCTTGAATCTTATGAGTGTATGCGATAAAACCACCTGAAATCATTTCATGGATATCACCATAAATATCCAAATGGTCTGCATCCATAGATGATATAGATGCGATATAAGGATTCAGGCGCAAGAAAGACCGGTCATATTCGTCAGCTTCTAGAACTACAACATGGCTTGTACCAATGAGACAATTGCTTCCATAATCCGTAGAAATACCGCCCAAAAAAGCTGAAACATCTACTCCACCCACCTTAAGTACATGTGTTACCATTGTACTCGTGGTTGTTTTGCCATGTGTACCTGCTACCCCAACAGATTGACTACCTTGGCTGATTAGACCCAGTGCCTCAGACCTCTTCATAACAGGAATATCCGTACCCATCAGGTATGTCAACCCCTTGTGGTATGATGGAATAGCTGGTGTATAAATCACCAAATCAATATCATTAGGTATCAACGCTACATCATCTATGTAATGGATATTCATACCTTCCACCTCAAGGGCTTTTGTCAACTCTGTACCTGTCCTATCGTATCCCGATATCTTCTTGCCTTGAGCTAAAAAATACCTAGCGATTGCACTCATACCAATACCACCAATGCCGACAAAATATACATGTTTCAAATCATCCCATTTCATACCTTCCCTTTTGTACCAACTTTCAAAATTTCAGCAACAATCTTTTTTGCTGCCTCAGGCCTACCAAAATATTTAATATAATTCTGCAGGTCATGTCTTTTTATTTCATCATTGAGTATAGTCCGTACTTCACCGACGATTTTGTCTTTGACTTCATCATCCTTAAGTAGTATTGCGGCTTCTTTATTGACCAAAGCTATAGCATTTTTTGTCTGATGATCTTCTGCTACATTGGGAGATGGCACTAAAATGGCCGCCTTACCCAGCACAGAAAGTTCAGAAATAGTCAATGCTCCAGCTCTACATACTACCACATCTGCCGCACTATAAGCGATGTCCATATCCTCTATGAAAGAAACTATTTTGATATCTGTTTTTCCAGCTAGAGCACATTCTTTGTACTTATCGTAGTAGACTCTCCCTACTTGCCACAAAATCGAGACATCTTCCATTTGCATCCAAGCATCTGCGTTAGCCAGAACAGCTTCGTTGAGTGTTCCGGCCCCGAGACTTCCTCCAAAGACCAAAAGTGTTTTCTTATTTTGACTTAGTCCTAGAGCCTGCTTTGCAATATATTTTTCTTTTTGTTTTTCCAATATGTCTTTACGTATTGGATTTCCTGTAAATACTATTTTCTCTTTTGGAAAAAACTTTTGAAGCTCATCATAAGCCACACAAATTTTTTCAGCTTTTGCACCCAACACCCTATTGGTGATACCTGGATACGAATTTTGTTCTTGTATGATAGTGGGCACACCGAGTATATTAGATATTTTGAGTACGGGTCCACTTGCATATCCGCCTACACCTATTGCCACATCGGGTTTAAACCGCTTGACTATCAAAATGGCTTTCAAAAGACTTCCCATCAACTTGAATGGAAAAAGTAAATTTTTATAAGTCAATCGCCTCTGAAAACCCGCAATATTTAATCCCTCTATCTTATATCCTGCTTTCGGGACACGTTCCATTTCCATTTTGCCTTGAGCGCCTACAAAAAGAATCTCACAATCTGGCACTTGAGTTTTGAGCTCGTCAGCTATAGCAATAGCTGGAAACACATGACCTCCTGTCCCTCCTCCACTAATGATCACTCTCAACATCGGCTTCCATTTTTTCTAAATTCTTCTTCTCCTCAAAGGCCTGCTCAACGTATCGGCTCACACTCAATATAATACCCAAAGACAAGCATGTGAATAAAAACGATGTTCCTCCCATACTAATCAAAGGTAATGTCAATCCTGTGGTCGGTACCAATTTGACAGAAACCGCCATATTGGCAAAAGCAGTAATCACTATATTGAGCGTCAATCCTATAGCTAACATAGCACCAAATGTTTTTGGACACCTTGTCACTAGACTAATGGCCCTTATTAAAAGCCACAGATATATAAACAAAAGAACGATACCACCCAAAAATCCATACTCTTCGCAAATAATAGCATATATAAAGTCCGCGTAAGCGTAAGGCAAAAAGTTCCTTTGAACACTATTACCCGGCCCTACTCCGAAAAGGCCACCTTCCGCAATAGCTATTTTAGATTGTATCGCTTGGTAAGACCCTTCAGAATATAAAAAGGCATTAATTCTATTCATCCATGTTTCCACTCTAAAATGCTCAGGAAAATGCTGTCCTAAAACAAAAATACCAGCGAATACTAGACCACCTAACAACATTAATAAAATTACGTATTTTAAAGATATCCTGCCGATAAACATCATCAAAAAACAAGTCAAAAACAATAATGCCGCCGTAGATAAATTAGAAGGAGCTATCAAGGCGCTAAACAATACTATCGGCGTAATTATCGGCAAAAACGCATCTTTAAAACTTTTAATATAATCTTGCTTCAATGCGAGGGCACGTGCTACCCAAAGTATCAAAGCTATTCTTGCAAAGTCTGAAGTCTGAAACGTCAATTCCAAAATCGGTATCTTTATCCATCTCGAAGCATCATTAACCTCAGGAGCAAACAATGCTGTATAAATCATGAGTGGTACAGCTATAACCATCATTATAGGCGCTAATTTAGCATATACCATATAATGAAGTCTGTAGGCAGTATACATTAAGAACATACCAGCTGCAATAAATGCCAACTGTCTAACTAAGTAATATTCCGTACCAAAAGTCGTATTATACTTATAAACAAAACTACCTGAAGTACTATATACTATCATCAGCGAAAAAAGAGACAATAGTAGCACTATAAGCCATATTGACTTGTCACCTTTTAGATTCTGATATGTATTTATTAATTTCAAAAATTTTATTTTTTATTTTTTAACTTTACTACTTCACTTTTAAATTGATCTCCACGATCAATATAATTCTTAAAAAGATCAAAACTTGCACAAGCTGGAGATAGGAGGACTACGTCACCAGAATTAGCTAACGCAAGTCCATTCTCTACCGCTTCAGAAACCTTAGTCGTCTCAATTATTTTGGGTACGATATTTTCAAATGTATTTATTAATTTAAAATTATCTAAACCTAAACAAATCAAGCCTTTTACTTTATTCCTAACTAATGGAAGCAACACACTATAATCATTACCTTTGTCTGTACCACCAGCTATCCAAATGACATCCTTTGTCATAGCATCCAACGCATAATAGACAGAATCTACATTTGTCGCTTTGCTGTCATTGACAAAATCCACTCCATCAATATTACCACAAGATTCTAATCGATGAGGCAAATTGACGAAAGTCTTTAAGCCCTGAGCTATTTCATCTTCTGATAAACCTACCACTCTACATGCCTCCACACAACATTTAGCATTAAATAAATTGTGTTTTCCTTTAATACTTACTTCAAATATTATATTTCCATCCTTTGATGGAATACCCTTTATATATCCAGATTCCACTACAGGAATCATTTTCGATTGCATTTGGGACCGGCTCATGGCTTCAGCTATTATTTTATCATCACCGTTGTAAATAAAATAATCATTTTCTCTTTGATTTTTACTCAACCGCATTTTTGCATCAGCATAGTATTCAATATTATACTGGTACCTATCTAAATGGTCAGAAGTGATATTGAGTAATATACCTACATGAGGTCTGAACGTATCAATATTGTCCAACTGAAAACTTGATACTTCTAAGACCATAATTTCGGGACTACCCTCCGCTAATATACGGGCATAACTTTTGCCATAATTACCACCCAAAGCGACATCCTTTCCCGCTGATCTGAGCATGTGATATAAAAGACCAGAAGTCGTAGTTTTACCATTTGAACCTGTCACTGCAAGAGTAAAACCTCTGTAAAATCTATGTCCAAATTCTATCTCAGATATCACAGGTATTTTATCCTCAATAAAGGCTTTAATAGTGGGCGCCGTATCAGGAACTCCTGGACTCTTGACTATCAAATCACATTTTAACAATCTTTCAAAATCATGTCCTCCTTCTTCAAAGAGGATGCTTCCTTCTATCAATTCCTTTTTATACGCTTCTGAGATTATTCCGTATTCACTTACAAATACATCTAGTCCCATTTTTTTTGCAAGAATAGCGGCTCCCACTCCACTCTCACCAGCACCTATGACACCAATATTTTGCATTATTACCTTATTTTTAATGTCATGACAGTCACTACTGCCAATAATATCCCTATGATCCAAAACCTTGTCACTATCTTTGATTCATGCATTCCAGATTTTTGAAAATGATGATGTAGAGGTGACATTTTAAATATTCTACGGCCCTCGCCATACTTTTTCTTTGTGTATTTAAAATAAGATACTTGAAGAATGACTGATAAATTTTCAGCTACGAATATCCCACATAATATAGGTAATAGAAGCTCCTTTCTCAACAATATAGCTAAAACTGCAATAATTCCTCCTATAGTCAAGCTTCCTGTATCCCCCATGAAAACCTTAGCTGGAAAGCTATTATGCCACAAAAAACCTATACAAGCACCTATAAAACAAGCTGAAAAAACAACCAATTCAGCTGAAAAAGGTATGTACAAAATATTAAGATACTCCGCTATTATTGTATTGCCTGATACATAAGCAAAAATCCCTAAAGTCACGCCAATGATAGCCGACACTCCTGCGGCCAGACCATCTATGCCATCAGTAAGATTGGCTGCATTGGATATAGCGGTAACTATAAATACCACTATGATAATGAATATAATATAAAGCAATAAGTCCGCATTATCTCCAACAAAGCCTACTAAACTCTTATAATCAAAATTATTCCCTTTAAAAAAAGGAACATTAGTCATCGTAGTTTTCACATAAGCCATTTCTGTAACTCTTGACACATCATTGACCTTTGGTACAGGTATAGAATATTCCTTGGTGATTTCATATCCACCCGCTTTAGCCACATCTAAGGGCATCCGGACCACTATATCATTAGAAACCAACATCACTACACCAATCACAAGACCTAAAATGACCTGACCAAATATTTTGGTTTTGCCACTAAGGCCATCTTTGTTTTTAAGAAAGACCTTAATATAATCATCCGCGCCACCTATTAACCCCAACCAAACTGTAGTAAAAATCATCAATAAGATATATACGTTATTAAGTTTGGCCAATAATAGGCATGGTATCAAAATGGCCATGATAATAATGATACCACCCATGGTGGGTGTACCTTCTTTGGCTTTTTGTCCATCTAGACCTAAATCTCTCACGGACTCACCTATCTGCAATCGTTTCAAAGAACTTATGATTCTGCCACCAAAAATCAAAGAAATAATAAGTGACAAAACCATAGCAAAAGCTGCCCTAAATGTGATATACTGAAACAAGCCTGCGCCTGGTATATCAAAATAATTTTTTAGGTATTCGAAAAAGTGGTACAACATTTGCTATATATAAATTGACTGTTTATTTTTAATTAAAATTTTATTTTTATGTCAAATAAAATCTAATGAAATTTATTTTTTTACCCCTTTTAGGGTCATCTAAAATTTTGTTAGTACAAAATTTTAAAAAGCTAACAGTGCAGTATGCGATATGAAACTTTTTCCATAAAGATCATACTAACACTGTTAAACCAACCTGAGAATGATAATAGAACCTAAATCTTTATACTTCAAAAGCCACCTAAATTTACTTAAATAACTCAGCAAGTATTTCTTTATCGTCAAAAGGAAACTTTTCTCCCTTAATTTCTTGATATTTTTCGTGACCTTTTCCAGCCACGAGGATGATATCACTATTTTTAGCCATCATCACCGCTGTCTTTATTGCCTGATACCTATCCACGATTCGTAACACTTTATATTTATACTCTAGGGAAACACCTCTTTCCATCTCATCCAATATCTCTTCAGGATTTTCATTTCGTGGATTATCGCTTGTTAAAATGACTTTATCAGAATAATGACAAGCTATTTGAGCCATTTTTGGTCTTTTTTCTTTATCTCTATTTCCACCACAACCTACTACAGTCATGATTTCACCTCCATTTAATTTGGCTTTCTGAATGGTTTTTAGCACATTTTCTAGTGCATCTGGTGTGTGAGCGTAATCGATTATACCATATTTTTTACTTCTTTCTTCATAAACCACTTCAAATCGTCCCTCAGCACCTCTTAAAGCACTTAATTCTTTGATAACGACATCCATTTGGATATCTAGAATGGACGCTACTCCAATAACCGCCAAAAGATTATAAGCATTAAATTCTCCCACCATTCTAAAAAATGCTTCTCTATCATTCACTTTTAAATGAAGTCCTAAAAGCGAACTTTCGATAATTTTGGCTTTAAAATCACACATAGAATGAAGACCAAAAGATTTCTTTTTGGCGCTACAATTTTGAAGCATGACTTTACCATTTCTATCATCTGCATTGACTAGAGCTACAGCATCTACATCCAAATGATCAAACAACAGTTTTTTGGCCGATATGTAATGCTTCATATCTCCATGATAGTCCAAATGATCATGAGTAATATTGGTAAAAACAGCACATTGATATCTGATACCCGCTACGCGTTTTTGATGTAAAGCATGAGAACTTACTTCCATAAATACGTGCGTACATTCAGCTTCTTGCATTTGATGTATCAATTGATAAAGACTTACCATATCTGGTGTCGTATATTCCGATGGAAGCACCACCTCTCCGATTCTATTTTGCACAGTAGAAATAAGTCCGCACTTATAACCCAAAGTTCCAAACAACTGGAAAAGCAAAGTTGCTACACTCGTCTTTCCGTTGGTCCCGGTGATACCTACAAAAGTCATTTGTTCAGTCGGATTGTCATAAAATTTGGACAATAACTGACCCAAAAACTCCCTCACATGTTCTGTAACTATATACGTCACTCCCATTTTTTGTACATTGATATGTTCGCAAACTATACAAACAGCCCCTTTTTCAGTCGCACTATCTATGTAATTGTGTCCATCACTTACTGTCCCTACAAACGCTGCGTATAAATCACCGCTCTGAACCTTTCGTGAGTCAATATTAACTTCATTGATAAAAATATCATTAGCTCCATATAGAACATAATCAATATTATCAGGCAATATGTCAAATAACTTCTTTGTCATCTAAATGACTATTTTACTAATTAAGATATATAATCACAGTTTGTCCTTTGGCTTGAGAGCCAGGGGGAATAGACTGCGTTTTTACTTTTCCAGTACCTGCTACTTTAACACGTACTCCTGTATTTTCTAATAGATACACTGCATCTCTAGCACCCATACCTCTTACATCAGGTATAAATGGGTATTTGTTTTTGCGCTCAGTCATGAGCATAGTCGATTGGGATGGATTGACTTCAGAAAATTCAACGCCACTTTTTTTGTGGTTAATGTTTAGATAATTAAATAGCTTATGGTAATCATTACTATATCCCACAGTGGTACTAGGGATACTGCTTAAAGCCAATGGTTCATCTTTGAGGTACTTATACTCTATAGACTTAAGAGCATTCACTTTTTCAGCTACATTTTTAAAAACAGGCGCTGCCACTGTACCTCCATAATATCCTCCTACAGACGGTTCATACACCACCACGATCATAGAATATTTTGGTTTGTCGGCTGGAAAATACCCACAAAAACTAGCATTATACTTGGCATATTCAGCTTTATTGGCGTAATTGACACGTGCTGTGCCTGTTTTACCGGCTAATGCAACATTATGTGTAAAAATATTTTTCGCTGTCCCTTTAAGTACTACGCCTTCTAAAAGTTTTTTGGCTCTTGCAATAGTAGAATCAGAGGCTATTTTATCTTTGAGCACTACGGGTTCAAATGACTTTTTAACTTTGTCCCCATTTTTAATATCCTTAACCAAATAAGGTTCCATCATTCTACCATCATTGGCTACAGTATTGTATAGGTTTAACATCTGTAATGGTGTCATCATCAGCTCATATCCGTGTGCCATCCAAGCCACTGTAGTTCCATACCATTTTTCTTTGTCCATTTTTGGATCCTTTATATAAGGTATCGCTTCACCAGACACATCCACTCCTGTTGGCTCGTGCAATCCCATCTTTCTTAATCTATTAACCCATTGCTGCTTAGCATCTCTTGAATTGTAGAGATAATTAGCCATCATGGCCACACCTACGTTTGAAGATAGCTCAAATGATTGAGATATAGTCATGTGTTTACGACCATGTTTTTCAGAATCGTACATAGTTCGACCAGCAAAATTTTTAACTCCATAATTTACATCTAAAAGAGAATCTAAATTAGTCACACCGTCTTCCATCACAGCCAGCAAAGTGGCTAATTTCATAGTGGAACCCGGCTCACTTAATCTACCGATAGCATGATTATACAATTCCTGATAAGAACTATCAGCTACTCTAGTTAAATTTGAAATGGCTTTGATAGCTCCTGTTTCTACCTCCATCAGCACAGCTGTACCTGCAGCCGCTTTGTGCTTTTGCAAGGACTTAAACAGTTCGTGGTGAACGATATCCTGCAACTCCACATTCAGTGTAGTATATACATCATCACCGCGCATTATTTCGTTTTCTGAAGGGTCAAAAACTGATACCCAAACATCCTTTTCATCCTCTTTACTTGAAAGACGTTTCATTAACCTCTGATCCTTGGGGCCACTTAAAAATTTATCAAAGTAACCTTCGATACCAATCTTATCAGCATTTTCTCTATCCACGCCCAGAGTACGACTCGCCATAGACCCATAAGGATTTATTCGACGACCATACCTATTCTCAATGAGACCACCTTTATATTTTCCATACCTTAGTATAGGTGCTTTACGCAATTTATTCAGGTCATCTATATCGAGTCCTCTAGCTATGTAAAAATATCTATTGTTCTTTTTCTTTGCTGCCACCAATTCTTTTTTCCATTGCTGAGCGGTCTTTGCCTTAATTATTTTATTGTCAAAATGACTTAAAAAATGAGCTAAAGAATCCACTTCTGCATCAAAAGTTTCTTGCTTGATGACAACTAAATCCACCCTAACCTCAAAGAACTGTATTGATGTAGCCAAAAGATTTTCAGTATCATCATAGATATTACCTCTGTCTGCATCTACTGTACGCCATTTTACGTTGTCCTGCCCTTTTGCAATCCATTTTTCACGCTCTATGACACTAATATTAAAGACCTTAAAAAGAATCACTACTGTGGCGACCACAAAGAAAAACATTACTAAATATGCCCGCCAAAGCAACTCCTTTCTTTTGTCCATTTTGTTTTACTGTTTCAAAATCAATTACTGTTTCTTTTCTGCAACTATTTTATAAGGAGCAGTAGTGGATGGTATCAAACCTGTACCATCGATTTTTCTTTCAATTTGCGATTGTATGCTACCATGCATTACCTCCTGCCTCAAATTAATGGCTCTCCATTTGGTTTCATTCACTTCTTTTTTGAGTGCTTCGATCTTTCTTACAGATTTTTCAGAAGCATGCGCATTAGATATGTAAATGACACCCAACAATACAAGGTAGCATACAAAAGGCAAATTAACAAAAATCCATTCGACCCATTTCAGTCTAAAAAGTGTAGCTTTCTTATCCTGGAAATTAGCCATACGAATATATTTTTACCTTTTAAATATTTTATACAAAACCATAAATTCTCACGCCTTAGCGTCAATAAATCTTTAATAACATCATTAATGAAGCACATAAAATATGTCTTCTATTTAGGTGGGTTTTTGAGATTGTGTTTATTAGGACTTTTCCTATTAAAAATTTGATTTT
>DAIPYV010000041.1:11425-22609 GCA_036782555.1 Saprospiraceae bacterium | reverse complement strand
GGTCGGGTGGCCGAGCGGTTAGGCAGAGGTCTGCAAAACCTCGTACAGCGGTTCAAATCCGCTTCCGACCTCCAAAAAAGACCGTCATTGAATTGTGACGGTCTTTTTAAAATCTACTCTAAATTATACTTTTCCTGTAAAAAATATTAATCTGAAAAAATTATATATATAGTTTCTAGTTAATAACGGAAATTATATGTTATGTATTTTTTGTTCATGATATTTTGTCTAAAATACAAGTATATTTCATTCTATGTTGTGAAGACAAAGAACTTACTTTTAATATAGTATTGATTTTTTTATTGCTATTTTAAAAGTATAGTATTACTGTATTGGAACAAAGCGTTCAGAAAAAGTAGCCGCACTAAATATCCCAATCGCTTTAGGCGACTCAATATTTAATGGATAGGTGATTGGATTTTGTGGATTAAACTGTGACGATGATATATTATCAGATAAATAAAGGTTGTGATAGTAATATGTGTCTGTTATATTACCTAACTTTATTTCAACATCTTTGTGAGGATAATCTTTTGGCAAAATGATACTGAATTTTATCTCATTAGCTTGGATTTCTCTATTGTTAACCAAAAAGCCACCGCGGTGTTTTAATGTTTTATAATACCTAGCATTGACATTAAAGTCATATTTAATTTCCTCCTCACCTTTTCCTATCACCTCTATGTGAAGAAATTCATATTGACGTAGATGCCCATCTAATATTATATCACAATCGAAAATCATAGATTCAGACGAACTTGACATTTTATTAGTTATCTCAATAGATCTCAATAAAATGGAGTCTGGCATTCTTAATACATTAGAAAATAAACTTTCAAATTGATTTCTACCTGAAAATCTGTACGATTTTCCAGCTTCTATTTTTAACCTTGCTTTCTCTATTGAGAGCGTTATTGGGTTCTGCACATTTTGTGTAAACTGAAAACCAGAATCCACATTTGCTAGACCCAAAGAAAAAAGATAACCATCACTAGTATCGATGGGAGAGGGATTTATCCCATTTGTATTCCCACTATAATAAATACTAGCAATTATAGAGTCGCTGGATATCAATTCACATTCAGCTACAATAATCTGTTTGTCCTCAAGCTGACTTAAAGGCAATATATCAACACACGACAAAGTTGTTGATAAAATTAACAATATGAGAATTGATAGTCTGATTTTATAAAATTTAGGACAAAATTAGCAATTTCTGTTATTTATTCCATACATCTTTGGCAGTTATTATTAATTCTTATATCATCTAAAAATATGTACTATATTAGATTATGAGATTATGGGATGCATATCAATTGTATTTTTACAATACTCGTTAGATTTTGATACTACCAGCTGCCGCCACCTCCGCCACCAAAGCCTCCTCCAGAAAAACCTCCCCCTCCAGAAAAACCTCCTCCTCCAGAACTCCCTGATGGCGCAGGGACACTTGAAAAAACAGTTTGCATGTCTTTAATACTATTGTCAAATGATTGGCCAAATTTAGATGGCATAAAAGCACCGTGATAATAGCCACCAGGCGTAATATACCACTTGGGCGGCTCCACCAATAATCCATCAAATTTTGAACTCCATTGCTTAGCATAACCAAATATCATGGCATAAGGCAAAGTTTTTTCAAAATAATTAGGATCTTCCTTAAGAAGTCTTTCTAATCGATCCTTTTCAGCAGCTTTCACAAACATTTTAAACCCTAATATCTCTTGATAAAGGTGAACTCCTTTTTGGTTTTTCTTCAGCATATAATTAGCAAAGAAAAACCCAACAAGACTGCTCACTCCTAAAAACAGCCCTAAAGCTAAAGATTCTAAGACCAGTCCTAAAACAATGGCTGCAATACCTACAATAAATGCAGCTATAAATGAAAGTACCTGCATTTTAATAGATATTGGATAAAATACACCTGAGTGTTGTAAATGCGTCTTAAGGGATACTTTTGCTGACTTGAGATGTTCATAAAACTTTTCCTTCAAATCAGAAACTCTTACTTGGCTTCTTCCACTAAAAAGTCCCTGAAAAATGATTTTTTCATAGGGATGGGCATCTTCATTAAGTGGATTTATCATTGCTAGTTCATAGTCATTTTTGCGTTTACTTAGAGGTATTTCTCTTATCGTGATATGGCCTCTATAGGCCCAGTATGGTAGTAGGGCTATGATATCCACATTGTCCGCTTTTTCGTCTATAAGCATTCCTGCTTCTGAAGGCGTTATATCTTTTGGTGGTGTATAATAAACCATTTGTACTATAGGATAGTCTTTCCCATACTTATACCAAGTTCTATAAAAAAGACCTGAAATTAATAGAAAGAGAACGCCTCCTAACGACATTTTACCATACTTTTCAAGCCATTTTTCTAGTGGGCTTGGTCTTTTAACATATTCTATGGGTAAATTGATGCCTAAAGTTATCCCTTCACCAGGATTAAACGCCCGATTAGATTTCCCTACAAAACGGCCCATATAATATTCAACTGTTGCATCTTGACCTTTTTGGCCCAAAGCCCCAGTATAAATCGTATAATCTTCACCGGACATGGGTATGTTTTCATCCAATTCTACAGAATAAGTAATATTCTTTATGGGCTCCTGCCATCTATTACCAATGATATTCCAATAAAACTCAGTTCTATTATCCCAAAACACAAAAGCTTTTTTAACCTTATAAGTAATCTCATATTTTTGTACACCATTGACATATCTATCCGGATGACCTATACGTATTCTTAAGACATTATTTCCTCGTTCTATCTTATAATTATGATTGACATTAATATCATAAATACCTATATCGAAAATCTCGTCATTGATAGCTAAGCGGGTATCAATATCTCTAAAAATACCTCTTCGTGGCTCTAAAAACTCCACTTCTATAGTCTCCGTTACCAAAAACATACCTTGGCTTCCCATCACTTTGATGGCCACATCATAATTATTTATGACAAAATACTCCGCCTTAGATGTTAAAGACAACAAAAGAAAGAAGACTAGACCAATGTAACGATACGTCTTCATGGTTTTTATAATTATAAATGTTTGTAAATATCCATTTACTAATCTTGCTGAAAACAAAAAAGTTAGTGGATTTTTCTAAAACTGAACTACAGGATTGCTTCTTTCTGTATCATTTTCTATTTCGAAGAATGCATATTTTTCAAAATTGAATTGTTGAGCAATCAAATTAGTAGGGAAAGCCTCTACGGCGGTATTATTATCTCTTACTAAGGCGTTGTAATATCTACGAGCATTAGCCAGATTTTCCTCTATTTCATTCAATTTTTGTTGAAGGTCAAGGAAACTAGCATTGGCTTTGAGGTCGGGATAATTTTCTGATAAGGCAAATAATGACTTCAATGTGCCAGATAACATGTTTTCTGCTTGAACTTGGCCATTAATATCTTGACCACTTCCAGCCGCCATTGCCATGTTTCGTGCTTGAATTACTTTCTCCAAAGTACCACTTTCGTGAGTCGCATATCCCTTTACCGTATTGACAAGATTGGGAATCAAATCATACCGCCTTTTGAGCTGTACATCTATTCCACTCCATGCCTCTAAAACCTTGTTTTTAAGTGCTACCAATTTATTGTACATAGACACCAAAACCAATCCTAAAACAATCAGAATTCCTAATATTACAAACATATCTTTGATTTTTTAAAAGTTAATAATATTGAAATGCGTAGAACCTACAAAAGGTTCACTAAATAGGATTTACATGAAGATAAATATGATAAACTTGTTAAATAATACGATTAACTGTATAAAGGGAAACTCTCCATCATTTTGTTTACTTTATTTTTGATGTCGAGAATCATCTGCAGATTATGTCTTCTGCTTATGGCGTCGTCTATCCATTCCACTATCTGTTCGCAATCCTTTTCTTTGAGACCACGAGTCGTAATGGCCGCAGTGCCAATCCGAATCCCAGATGTAGTAAATGGGGTCCTACTGTCAAAAGGTACCATGTTTTTATTAATAGTAATATCGGCAGAAACTAATAATTTTTCTACTTCTTTACCTGTTACATCTGGATATTTGCTTCTTAAATCAATAAGCATGAGATGATTATCAGTCCCTCCAGAAATAATTTTATATCCTAGACTTTTCAAACCATTAGCCATGACGTGGGCATTAGCTATCACTTGGTCTGTATATGTACTAAACTCAGGTGCAAGAGCCTCTCCAAAAGCTACAGCCTTGGCCGCTATACAATGTTCCAATGGACCCCCTTGCATACCCGGAAAAACCGCGCTATTAAGAACGGAAGACATCATAATCTCTTCTCCCTTTTTAGTCATTTTGCCCCATGGATTGGGAAAGTCTTTTCCCATCATAATTATACCGCCTCTTGGGCCTCGTAATGTTTTATGCGTAGTAGATGTCACTATATGGCAGTGAGGTAAAGGGTCGTTGAGTTTTCCTTTCGCAATCAAGCCAGCTGGGTGTGCTATATCCGCTAGAAGTAAAGCCCCTACTTCATCTGCTATGGATCTAAATCTCTCATAATCCCAGTCTCTCGAATAGGCAGACGCACCACAAATGATAAGTTTGGGATTAACTTCTCTAGCCTTAGATGCTACTTTATCCATATCTATCAGACCATTAGCCTCTTCCACTCCATAAAAATGAGCATCATATACCAATCCAGAAAAATTGACAGGCGAGCCGTGGGATAAATGACCACCGTGTGCCAAATCAAACCCTAATATGGGATCACCAGGCTTTAATATACCTAAAAACACAGCTGCATTAGCTTGGGCCCCAGAGTGTGGTTGTACATTGGCATACTCGGCGCCAAATAGTTTACACAATCTGTCTATGGCCAATTGTTCTATTTTGTCCACCACTTCACATCCACCATAATATCTTTTACCTGGATATCCCTCCGCATATTTGTTAGTAAGACAGCTTCCCAGAGCTTGAAGAACAGACTCAGATACAAAATTTTCTGAAGCGATAAGCTCGACTCCATGCATTTGCCTTTCTAACTCTTCTTGAATCAAATTATTGATGGCTAAATCCATTATATTATTTTTATAAATTAAACCGCAAATATACATACTATAATTTTTTTTTGAGTGTATTCCTTAAAATAGTTTTCAGTTAGTTGTTTAAAGTTTAAAATTAGAAAAATACATATATATTTTGAGCTTAATATCATAATTTATGCGTACATTTGCTTAATTTTTGTGACTAATTCGATTTTAATCGTCTATAATCTAAAACCTTTATAAAATTAAATATTTAAATATTTTTATATGAAGCATAAAAACTTAAGGATTTCAATATTATTAATCATGGTGTTTTGGGGCCAATTGATGTATAGCCAAGATCTACACTACAGCCAATTCTATAATACACCCTTAAATGTCAATCCAGCATTGACAGGAGTTTTTAATGGCGACCACAGGTTTATTTTAAGTCATAGAGATCAATGGAGGTTTGTACCTGTACCTTGGACAACATTTAGCGGCTCCTGGGACATGGTACACACGCCTTTTGGAGCTAAAAAAGTTTTTTATGGATTGGGGCTAAATGCCAACTATGATCGGCAAGGTGATTCAAATTTAAACTTATTAGGACTTAACCTAAATGGAGCCCTACATTATATGGTAAATACCAACCATGTATTAAGTGTAGGCATCAATTTAGGTTTTAATAATAGAGGTTTCGATATGAGAAGTCTAAGATGGGATAGACAGTGGAATGGCGATACATTTGATACTTCTCTTCCAAGTAGTGAAATCTTTCAAAATACGGAAAGAATCTCTTTCTTAGAAACGGGTTTAGGAGCTAACTACAGATATCAAAAATCGAATCGCACTTATCTAAATATTGGTATGGGCGTACATCATTTAGTCGAGCCAAATGTTTCGTTTGCTGGTGAAGAAGATGTAAAACTACCTCGTAGATTTTCGCTTATGGGCGAAGGTAATTTCAAAGCTTTTGATAATTTTGATATCCAACTTCATGCTCTACATCAAATACAAAGAGCGTTTAATGAAACTGTATTGGGTGCAATAGGAAAAATCCACGTCAATCAACAAAGAGGAAAAGAAACAGAAGTACATCTGGGTTTGGGATATAGAACTTCCGGTTCATTTATACCGACTTTGGCCTTTCAATACCAAGAATGGTATTTGGGTATGAATCTGGATTTGGACCGAACAGATTTAAACCAAAGATTTAATACTTCAAGAGGCGCTTACGAATTACATTTAAGATATATCATTAAAAATGTAAAACCTTTTAGAGCAAAAAATTGCCATATCCTCTGATTAAATGACTCTTTAAAAAATTAAAATTAATAAAACATGATACAAAAATTTAAATTGATTTTGGTAATAGTGATTTTAGGTACCTTATCAACCTATGCTCAAACAAAAAAAGCCATAACAGAAGTTGCAGAGAAAGCTATGTCAGAAAAAAACTATCATGCAGCTGTAGCATATTACCATGAATTACTCAAATTTGACACTCTTGATGCAAAAATTGTCTTTAAAACCGCAGAAGCAGCAAGACTACATTATGCTTACGGTTATGCTTCTAAAAAATACGAATATCTTATCAATACATTAAAAAGTGAGGATTTCCCAGAAGCCCATTTTAGACTAGGTGAAATGTACCACTATTTAGGCAAATATGATGATGCCATTAAATCTTATAATCTTTACCTTTCAGAATATTCAAACCTTAATATTGAAAATACGGCTAACGCCCGAAGAATGCTCTCAAACGCTAAAAATGCTCTTACTTTGTTGAATAATGAGCCAGAATCTGGGGCTCTTGTCACATTGATGGAAGAGGGTGTTAATTCTTCCGATGCTGACTTTTCAGCTTCTGATAAGGGCGGAGATATGTATTTTAGTACATTAAGGTTTAGCCCTGATAGTAAAAATATGAAATATAAACAAATTGCTAAAACCATGGTAAAAAGACCTGGTGATACTCCATACATTATTCCTGGAAAAATTAATGATAGAGATTTGTCTGTCGCTCATTTTTCTTTTTCAGAAGACGGTAAAAAAGTTTATTATAGCATATGTGAATATCAGCAAGGATGGAGTCTTACATGTAGTATATATAGCAGTGAAGTAACAGAAAATGGTCAGTTTATAAATGAAGTAAAACTTAATGAAAGTATCAATTTGCTGGGCTCGAGTAATACTCAACCATCTATCGGAAAGGATCTTGAATCAGGCTCGGATGTGCTCTACTTCGTTTCGGATAGAGAAGGTGGAGTAGGTGGTAGAGATATATATATGAGTAAACTTATTAATGACGAATTTCAAATAGCCTTCAATCTTAAATCCATAAATACTGACAAAGATGAGATCTCGCCGTTTTACTTTAACTCTGAAAATATACTTTTTTTTAGTTCTAATGGTAAAGAAGGATATGGTGGTTTTGATATTTTCAGTATAGATCAAAAAGATCTGACACCACAATTATTACCCATGCCTTTTAACACTAGTATGAATGACATGTACTATTTCCTAAACCCAGAGGGTGAAACAGGATATCTGACATCTAACAGGGCTGGAAAAGATATTCAATATGAAAGTTATGAAGCTTGTTGTATGGATATATATTCAGTAAAAAGAGAGCCTTATATTTTCCTTGACGTCTTAACCTTTTTGAAAACTGATGGCTCTGACTTGACGGGAACACGGATATGTCTTATAAATCTTGAAAATGGAAAGGAAATTCAATGTATTACCAATGGCCCTGACGAAAATAAACAAACTTTCAAAATTAAACCTAATATACCATATGAAATAATAGGTTCAAAAGAAGGCTATATATCCGCATCAGAAAAATTTACGCCCAATTCAAAAGAAAAATTTATAACTAAAAAACTATACTTAGAACCTATTTTAAGTTTAGATGTCTTCACATTTGATAAAGATACAAAAGAGGACCTTATTGGTACCACAGTCATATTGACAGATCTATCTGACGGCTCCAAAAAAATTATTCGCTTAGAAAATGAATCAGGCAATGATTTTAAGTTTGATATTTTACCTAATAAAAACTATAAACTTGAAGCGAGTAAAGATGGGTATTATGGCGAAACCATAACTTTTGATACCAATAATAAAACAGGTGTCATCAGAAAAGACCTTTTTCTCGTACAGAAAAAGGTTATCCAAGATTTACTTCCTATTACTCTTTATTTTGATAATGATTATCCAAATCCACGAACTCGCTCACCATTGACAGAAACACAATACATTTCCTTAGCAAAAGATTATTATGATCAAAAATCGAAGTATATCACTAATTTTACCGAACCCCTAAGTGAAGAAAAGAAACAAAAATCTATTGAAGAGTATGATGAGTTTTTTGATATAGATGTCAGGGAAAGTAGCAAAAAATTGACAGCTATAATGAATCAATTGATACAAAGAATGGATCTAGGTGAAAAAATTGAACTAGAAATACGTGGCTTTGCTTCTCCGAGGTCTACTTCTCAATATAATAAACTTTTAAGTCAGCGCAGAATTAAGTCTATTTTAAATGAAATGGAAGCTTATGACAATGGTGTTCTAATCAAATATGTATCCAATGGATCCTTGAAGCTCACCGATGTTTCTTTTGGCGATAAAAAAGCTAACCCTAATGTGGTAGCAGATTTAAATGACAGAAGAAATTCAGTTTATAATCTTGACGCAGCGAGAGAAAGAAGGGTTGAGATAATTAAGCTTATTTATAAATAATCATTAAACGATAATACAATGACAAAGATATTCAAAAATAAAATTTTAAGTGTACTTTTGATATTATCCTTCATGATATTTGTCGGGGAAGTAAATTCGACACATATTATTGGGGGTGATATAACATATAGATATTTAGGAAATGATAATTACGAGATAACGCTTAATTTAAGAAGAGATTGTCGTCTAGGTCAAGTAGATTTCGATCCTTTAGCTAGTATCAATATATTTAGACCTGAAGATAATTCTCTACTCGAACAGATCCTCGTACCATTTGTATCTTCTGAAATAGTAGATAATACTATCGAGCCTAATTGTGGTTTTAGCGCTGGGCCAGTCTGTGTTCAAAGCACCTCCTATAAAACAATAACAAAACTTCCATACAGAGATGATGGGTACATTATTGCTTATCAGAGATGCTGTAGAAACGAGACCATACGCAATATTGATATTCCTTTAGAAGTAGGTACTACTGAGTGGATTCTATTAACACCACAAGCACTTTTAGCAAAAAATTCTTCACCAACATTTGATCGCTGGCCCGATGTATTTATATGTGCGGACAATCCTCTATCCTTTGACCACTCTGGAAGTGATATAGATGGGGACTCATTAGTCTACAAGTTGTCGGCTCCCTATGAAGGTGCAACAATTAATAATCCTAGACCACAACCATCCAATCCGCCTCCATTTATTCCTGTGGAATTCAAACCACCTTACAGCTTAAACAATTTGATGGGAGGAACTCCTTTGGAAGTCAATCCGGCTACTGGACTCATTACAGCCTTACCTCGTGATGTGGGCCAATATCTTATAGGAGTTCGAATAGAAGAATATAGAAATGGCCAATTACTTTCCATAGTCAGAAGAAATTTTCAATACAATGTAGTCATCTGCGCAGATGCTATTACAGGTGATTTTACCGCTAATAATAACATATGTGACAGCTTAGAATTGAACTTTAGTGGTAATCTTCAAGGTGCGTCAATATTTGAATGGAATTTTAATTTTCCATCCACAGATCCTTCATTTGCTTCTACAGACATGAATCCTAGTTTTAAATATTCTATGCCAGGCACCTATACTGTCAGGCTTTTCGCAAGATCATTGTCAGGTATATGTGACACTGTCATAACCAAAGAAGTATTAGCAGTTGATGGAAGTAATTTAAAAGATTTAAATTTTAAAGATTCTATTTTTACATTATGTCTAGGTGATACCTTGAGTATCGTAGATGATACCTCATTGGGTTATATATATAGTTTTGACCCTAGGATAGGTGTTGACTTGTCAGACAATAAAAACCCTAAACTAATAGGTGTAAGCGCACTCACCTACTCTGTAACCGTAACTAATGATGATGGTTGTGAATTTGTTGGACAAATAAACGCAGATGTATTTCCTCTACCTGAACCGTTGGTCATAGATGGGCCTCAAGATGTTTGTCAAAGCGATATTGAATTGATTGTGTCGGGAGGTTATGGAATTTTTGAATGGTCAACAGACTCATTATTTAATGATATCATTTCCACTAATGAGACATTGAATTTTACTTTGACTGAAAGAACTCAAAATCTTTATGTAAGATCTTTAAGCCCTAATGGATGTGATGAAATATCAACATTTATAAATGTAACGATTCAGACACCTGAATTGAGTTTCGAAAATCCAATATTTATTTGTAAAGGAGATACAGGTTTAGTTGTCTTTCAAAATTTGTGGGAAAACCATACTATTACTTATAATTTTGATGACCCTCGAATTATTTCGATATCTAATGATTCTATGTTTATTGCTCCGTTAGCCAATGATTTGGACTCTGTCACCATTACAGGCCAGATTATAAATCAATTTGGTTGTACTAATGACATTGAAATAAATTTAGTTTTTATCGAGGTAGCTGATGTTGACTTTGTTGCCTCACTAGAGTCATGCGATGACTACACAATGTGCTTTGAAATCATTGGTGGTTTTTCAGGTCAAACAAGCTGGACTTTTGGTTCTGGGTTAGCTGTCGATACATCCGAATTGACTAATCCATGCTTTACATATGAACAAGAAGGATCTTACGAAGTCACTTTGATAAATACAAACTCTAATTGTCCATTCACGCCCACAACTAAAACTATAAATGTACCAAAATTGGGTGATAGAGATATTGATGTAATATCTAATATTATTAATTGTGAAGAAGGTATTATTTGTTTTGAAGTATCGGGCAACTATTTGGGTGGTATCACTTGGAATTTTGGTGATCCTTTTTATCCTGATTCTACATCTAATGAGACAAACCCTTGTTACACTTATCCTATTGCAGGAACATATTTAGTTACATTGACCAATGAAATTGAAGAGTGTCCATTTGATCCAATAACGAAATTAGTTAAAGTTCCCAAATTCAATGATCGATCAGTTGACATTATATCAAGCATTGTAGACTG